>JAJRVG010000079.1 GCA_021545595.1 Zetaproteobacteria bacterium
CAGGTATGGTGTTGAGCAGTCTGAAATCGACTGGCTGGTACCACATCAGGCAAACATCAGAATACTGAAGGCTACTGCAAAGAAATTGAAAATGAATCAGGATCAAATGGTTGTGACCGTTGATCATCATGCCAACACATCGGCGGCAAGTGTTCCTTTGGCCCTGAATCATATTTACCGTGAGGGGAAACTTGAACAGGGGCAGTTATTGCTGCTGGAAGCATTTGCCAGCGGGTTTGCCTGGGGTGCTAATCTGGTTCGCTGGTCGAAGGATTAATAGAAACTGAAGAAATGCTTCCTGCATTTTTCAGTGGCGCAAGCCATAAATGTGACAAAAAGGTACGCGTCATTTTGGCTTTGCTTACGAAAGCAATTGCTTTCACCGACCATCCCTGGCCGGAAATGAGATGATAGAATCATTGTATAGATGATTTGCCATCCATCCATGGGTGGGATGAAGATAAGGGAGTTTAGTTTTGTCAAAAATGGCATTTTTGTTTCCAGGTCAGGGTTCACAGTCCAAAGGTATGTTGGCAGAACTGATTGCGGATGAAACCGTTGTAGCCAATACTTTTGCTGAATCATCTGATCTGCTTGGGTATGATATGAAAGCACTGGTGATTGATGATGCCGATGAGAAACTTAACTTAACCGAGTTTACCCAGCCTGCCCTGCTTACCGCCTCCACTGCACTGCATCGCCTCTGGAATGCTCGTGGCGGGCCTGCTGCTTCACAGATGGCCGGCCATAGCCTGGGTGAGTATTCGGCACTGGTCGCAGCCGGTGCGATTGCTTTTGAAGATGCGGTCACGCTTGTTGCTTTTCGTGGCCGGGCCATGAGTGAGGCTGTGCCTGCCGGTGCAGGCAAAATGGCAGCGATCATCGGGCTGGATGATGCTGTGGTTGCTGAGGTTTGCGAATCGGCATCAACAGCTAGTGAGAACGTATGGGCGGCTAATTTTAACTGCCCCGGTCAGTTGGTGATTGCCGGCCATGCATCTGCCGTTGAGAAGGCGATGGATGCCGCCAAAGAGGCAGGTGCCAGGCGGGCATTGCCACTGGCGGTGAGCGCACCGTCACACACACCCTTGATGCAGCCTGCTGCGGACGCCATGAAAGCTAAACTGGCAGGTGTATCTGTTTCCACGCCAACATGCCCTGTCTGGAGCAACGCTCGGGCTGTTGTACTGACAGATGCCGATGATATTCGTGACGCACTGGTAGAGCAGTTGATATCACCTGTTCGCTGGACTGAAACGATTCAGAAGATGGTCGCCGAGGGTGTTACAACAGCTATTGAAATGGGGCCCGGCAAAGTGCTTGCCGGTCTCGTGCGTCGAATTGAAAAATCCATAGGTGTCTCTGCAGTTTTTACATCCGAGTTGATGGACCGGGCCATTATTAATGTGAAAGATGCCACAGGAGGAGAGTCATGAGTGATTCAAAAGTAGCCATTGTTACAGGTGCAAGCCGGGGTATTGGTTTTGCGGTTGCCGAGGCTCTGGCCAAAGCAGGTTACAGTCTGGCGATCTGTGGAACGCGTGAGAAGACTGTGAATGCCGCTGCTGAGAAGCTTTCAGCCCACGGTGTGGAAGTGTTAGGGCGCGTTGTGAATGTGGCCGATGGTGAGGCTGTTCAGGCCTTTGTGCAGGAAGTGGCCAAACAGTTCGGACGTCTGGATCTGTTGGTGAATAATGCAGGCATTACCAGAGATGGGCTGTCCATGCGTATGAAAGGTGAAGAGTGGCAGGCTGTGATCGATACCAATCTCTCTTCAGTGTTTTATGCATCTCAGGCAGCTCTGAAGCCGATGATGCGTGCCAGAGGTGGTCGCATTATTAACATCTCCTCTGTCGTTGCCTCTATGGGGAACCCGGGGCAGATGAACTATTGTGCGTCCAAAGGCGGGGTTGAAGCGATGACGCGTTCACTGGCACGGGAGATTGGTTCCAGAAACATTACAGTGAATGCCATTGCACCGGGTTTTATTGCTACCGATATGACCCATGAACTGGGTGATGATGCAAAAGCTGCGTTGGTTGCACAGGTGCCATTGGGTCGCCTGGGAACTCCTGATGATATCGCTGCAGCGGTACTGTTTCTGGCTGGCAAGAGTGGCAGTTATATCACCGGGCAGGTACTGCATGTGAACGGAGGTATGTACATGTAAAAAAAATCTGTCACATTTCGTGATAGGTTACAGGTATGGTTTGTAGGAGAAGAGCTTGTACAGCCCTTCTGGCTATGATAGAAGCCGCACCTAATTTCAAACGGGAGGACATATATGTCTGCAGAAATTGAAGCTAAAGTTATTAAAATCGTTGCTGATCAGCTAAATGTTGATGAGAGCGAAATCAACTCGGACTCTTCCTTCGTGGATGATCTGGGTGCTGATTCTCTGGATACCGTAGAGCTGGTTATGGCTTTCGAAGAAGAGTTTGGTATCGAAATTCCAGATGATGATGCTGAGAAAATTCAGAGCGTCCAGAACGCTATCGACTATATCGCCGCAAAAGCGGAATAATTCATGACGCAACGCGTTGTTGTTACCGGTGTCGGGCTGGTTACACCACTCGGCACCGGAACAGAACTAACCTGGAACAATCTTATCGCAGGAAAATCTGGTATCAGACGCATCAGCAAGTTTGATGCGGAAGCTACCGGCATGGCCTGCACGATTGCCGGCGAAGTTACTGATTTTGATGTCAGCGCATTTATCAATAGAAAAGATGCCCGAAAAATGGATGCTTTTATCCACTATGGCGTGGCTGCTGCTCAAATGGCACTTGATCAGTCGGGGCTTGAGATCACCGAAGCTAATGCAGAACGTGTTGGTGTCGTGATCGGTTCAGGTATCGGCGGCATGCCGGCCATTGAAAGAACCATGCGCGCCTATGAAGCAGGCGGAGCCCGTAAGATTTCACCATTCTTCATTCCAATGACTATTATTAACATGGTTTCCGGCTGGGTCTCGATGCTCACCGGTGCCAAAGGTCCGAATACAGCAACGGTAACGGCCTGCGCAACCGGCACACATGCTGTCGGGGATGCATTTGAGATTATTGCCAGAGGTGATGCCGACGCCATGATTGCGGGAGGCTCAGAGGCCTGTATCTGCGAACTGGCTGTTGGTGGCTTTAGTGCTGCCCGTGCACTCTCAACGCGTAACGATGAGCCTGAACGGGCATCACGTCCCTGGGATAGTGGCCGTGACGGTTTTGTGATGGGCGAAGGTGCTGGAGTTCTGGTGCTGGAGTCGCTCGATTCAGCAAAGGCACGCGCCGCCGAGATTTTCGCTGAAGTGGTTGGCTATGGAATGTCCGGTGATGCCTATCATATGACCTCTCCTGCACCGGAAGGTGAGGGTGGCGGCCGTTGTATGAAGGCTGCTCTGGATTCAGCCAGACTTAACCCTGAAGATATTGATTATATCAATGCACATGGCACATCCACGCCTGCCGGTGATGTCTGTGAAACGCAGGGTATCAAGGGTGTGTTTGGCGCCCATGCCAAAAAGCTGATGGTCTCCTCATCCAAGTCAATGACCGGCCATCTGCTAGGTGCTGCCGGTGGCATTGAGGCTGCGTTCTCAGTCCTCTCAGTTTATCATGGCATGGTTCCACCAACGATTAACCTGGACACTCCTGGCCCTGAATGTGATCTGGATTATGTTCCACACACGGCGCGTGAAGTGGATATTGATGTAGCAGTTTCCAACTCTTTCGGGTTTGGCGGCACCAACGCAACTGTCATTGTCCGTAAATTCAGATAATTCACAAAACAGACTCTATACCATACTGTTAGACTGGAGTGACGATGCGCCCACAGCGCATGATATTTTTTCTGCATTTCCTGATAAATTTTCGGCAATTCTTGAAGACCCTGCTGGCAATGGCCATGACTTTCTTGTTTCAAAACAGGGGGTTACATATTCTATAAACAGTCTTGGTGGGGCCGATCTCTTTATCGATGACTGGAGATCAGGGCTCTCCGGGGTGAGCCATGATTTTCCCGGAATCAGACAGCTTTTCTATGCTGCGTACGAGGCCGGAAGCGTTGTCGAATCTCTGCCTGAACCTAAAACCGGAGTTCCCGGACCCATGCTCTGGCTACTTGAGCCTGAGTGGAGCATCTGCATTGATTATGCTGAGCATAAATTATACATGGCTTCACGAATCAGTCAGCAGCAGTTGGATGAAGTGGTTGATATAATTACCTCACAGTCCGAGGTTACCAAATCCGGGAGAGTACCCGTCAGGGTATCTGAAGTCGTTTCAGGAAATTCTGCGAGTTACAGGCGTGCCGTTGAGCGGGTGAAGGCATATATCACTGCCGGAGATATCTTTCAGGCCAATATTGCCCGTTTCTGGCATACATCACTGCCGGAGAGAGAGGTTTATGATCTCTATAGCACACTTCGGCAGGTCAATCCGGCACCCTTCTCCTGTTTTGTGAAAATTGGAAACGATGTGAACCCTCTCTATATCATCTCTGCATCTCCGGAACGGCTTTTTTCGCTCTCATCAAACGGTGTGGTTGAAACCCGTCCCATTGCGGGTACCCGCAGGCGTGGAGAGGGGGATGATGATGATCTCCTTAAAACAGAACTTCTTTTGTCGGACAAGGAACAGGCTGAGCATATCATGCTGGTTGATCTGGAGCGCAACGATCTGGGCCGTGTCTGCAGGGCGGGAAGTGTTGAAGTCAATGAGCGCATGACAGTGGAGCGCTACAGCACGGTTCAGCATATTGTCTCCAATGTACGGGGGCACCTCGGAGATGGTATGGATCTGGTGGATATTTTTATGGCAATGTTTCCAGGTGGAACGATCACAGGATGTCCCAAGGTGCACTGTATGGAGATTATTCATGAATTGGAGGAGCAGGCACGTGGTCCCTATACCGGTGGTGTCGGCTATGCTGGATGGGACGGGAGTGCGGACATGAATATTCTAATCCGAACCTTCTGGCACTTTCACGGAGAGCTGAACTGGGCGGCAGGTGCAGGCATTGTTGCAGATTCTGATCCGGTTGCAGAGCTTGACGAGACAGGCCACAAGGCTGCAGGTCTGCTAAGGGCACTCAGGTTTTGATATGAAAGATCAACCTGGTCCGAACCGCTTTCTTCGCTGGTTAAACAGGCTCTTCTGCCATCATTGGCATCGGCTTGAGTCCGAAAATATCACACTGCCGGACGGGCCACTGATTCTGATTGGTAATCACCGCTGCGGGCTTGATCCTCTGCTGGTACAGGCATCAGTGGATCGCCCCTTGTGTTTTTTGATGGATCGTGAGTATTACCATGGTGTGCTTGGTATGAAGTGGTTTTTCAGAGCTGTGGGTGCGATTCCTGTCAGTCCCGGAGGGGCAAACCGTCACGCCTTGCGTGAAGCTGTTGGGGTACTTGAAGAGGGTGGTGTGCTCTGTATTTTTCCGGAAGGTGCAGCCAATCCGGACATTCCTCTAAAACGAATTCTGCCGGGGGCCGCCATGCTGGCTCTGGAGACAGACACGTCTCTACTGCCATTCCGGGTCACCGGTGTCTGGCCATTTGACCATATTAATATCTGGAAAGGCCTGCTTAGACGGAGCCGGGCAACGGTTCAGTTCGGTGATATGATACAGTTGGAGTCAACAGAGACTCCGGAGAGGTCAGATATCAGGGCAGGCGCGAAGCGGGTGAAAGAGGTGCTGCACAGGCTGCGTTAAGAGTGTTGCTACTCTCTACCCATACGCATAGAGAAATCTTCAGGATAGGAGGCATTGGCCAGGGCCTCTTCGTACTCAATCTGATCCGACTCCACCAGTTGCTGTAGATGCTGATCAAATGCCTGGCTACCGTAGAGTACCGACCCCTCTTCCATCGCTTTGGGGATTTCACGCCAGCGATCCGGGTCAAGAATAAAGTGTTTAATCACCGAGTTTCTGATCATTACTTCCAGAATCGCGATACGACCTTTGCCATCTTTCTTTGGCAAAAGTTTCTGGACAATAATGGCACGGAGGTTCTCTGAGAGTCGTTCACGAATGGCATCCTGCTCATTCAGGTTAAAGGAGGACATGATGCGCTGCATCGTGCCGATGGCGGTGGTCGCATGTACGGTCGCCATGACAAGGTGACCTGTCTCCGAGGCTTGCAGGGCCAGCTGAATGGTTTCTCTGTCACGCACTTCACCAGCCACAATAATATCCGGTGCTTCACGCATGGCATCATTCAGGCCCTGTGCATAGGTCATCACATCAAGGCCCAGCTCACGCTGGCAGACGGTTCCTTTCCGGGTCGTGCTGTAGCGGTACTCAATCGGGTCTTCAAGGGTGACAACGTGAACAGACCTGTGTTCAATAATATGATCCAGAATAGCGGCCAGTGTCGTGCTTTTTCCGGAACCAGTGGCTCCAGCCATCAGAATGAGACCATTGCGGTGATTGCTTAGTTCCCGGATTACCGGTGGCAGTCGAAGCTCATCAAAGCTGGGGATTTTTTTTGGAATGATACGTGCTACAACGCCAAAGTTATTATTGGTTCGCATCACATGTACACGGAAGTGGGCAACATTCTCCAGGGAGTAGTGGAAGTCCTTACTTTTGATCGATTCAATATCGGATGCTCCGGGAACGTCCCGGAGCAGATGCTTGATTATCCCGGTAACCTGTTCCCGGTCAGGTTCAGGAACCTTGTCGGGTGCAATAGTCACTACCGAACCGTTGATTCGCATACGTACGCGGTCATCGGTTCGAATAAGCAG
>JAJRVG010000080.1 GCA_021545595.1 Zetaproteobacteria bacterium
GGCCTTGTGGCGGCACGCCTGAACTACTACGCTTATTTGAACGATAGTGAACATGAGTTTGAATTTGTAGTTATTCCTGATGCAAAAGTAGCAGAGCCTGCACCGGCAGGTTCGCGGTGGGGATTTGCCCTGCCTGCACTCCCGCCAGCTATCACCCCGGTTGCCCAGGCAGGCAAAAAGCCAGGTTGGGCGGTTAAAAACACCGAATACGGTGCTGCATGGCGTTCTAATCTGGATGGCTGGGATCTTTCGCTGAACTGGTTTTATGGCTGGAAAGGCACCCCCAATATCGAGAAGGAGTTGGTGGGAACAATGATGTATCTGAAGCCTGTTTACTCACAAATGCATACTGTGGGTGGCGCTTTTTCCAACGCCTTCGGTCCGTGGGTAGTGCGTGGCGAGATGGCTACCGACCTTGATGAAAGGCTGGATACCACAGGTGTAACGGTGGCTACATCAACCACACAACGGACTACGCTGAATGGTGCCATTGGTGTCGATTACACTGCAAATAACTGGACAGTCAGCCCGCAACTGTTTGTGCGCCACATTACCGGCTGGAGTGCAGATATTCTTGAAGATCAAAACTCCGGCTTTGTGACACTTCGGGTTGCGACCGACTACATGAATGAGAGGCTGAAACCGGAGGTGATCGGCCTCTACAGCTGGTCAGATCAGAGCTGGCTGCTGCGTTCCAAGGTCAGCTATGAGTTTAGCGATTATATCAAAGCTACAGCGGGTGTTGATCTCTTCGGTGGCAGTTCATCAGCTTTCTTTGGCCAGTTTGCTGATAATGACCGTATCTATAGTGAATTTGAATACACATTTTAACATAAACAGAGGATCAACATGAAAAAAACCGTTCTATTCACAACTGCCATGCTGTTAGCGACCAATAGCTATGCCGGAGATGGCTCTTTGAAACAGGTGATGCAGCAGTTGGGCAATAACTATTCAGATCTTAACCACGCAATCCTGTGGGAGGATTTTGATGCTGCTGCAGAGGCAGCACATGCCATTGCCTATCACGATAAATTCTCCATGGGTCAGCGTATGAAAATTATGGGTACGCTGGGCAGTGAGATGCCGGAATTTAAAAAGGCAGATGAGAGGGTACACGCTCTGGCAGTCAACATTGAAGAGGCAGCCAGAGCCAAAGATATGCCACTTCTGATTCAACGGCAGTCACAGATGCTCACTGCCTGTATGGCCTGCCATACAACCTATCGCAGTAAAATTGTGAATGCTCTCAAGCAGTAGGAAACGACCATTTGAGGGAGTCATTTGACAGAGACCCCGCAAATGCGGGGTCTTTTCAATTAGAGCCGTTGAAAAACGGCTCTGATCCTGACTATGCGATCACCCAGTTGAAACAGGGCAAGTCCTGAAAGAATAAGTGCTGCACCGGCCACCACCTCAACCGTGATTGGCTCACTGTTCAGGCTGTTCCCCAATGCCAGTGCGATGACAGGTGTAATCAGCGTGATCAGGGCCACTTTGGTGGCCTGAATATGTCTCAATACATAGAAGTAGAGCGCAAAGCCCAGTACCGAACCAAACAGAGCCAGGTAACCGATAGCACCGAGTGTTCTGCCTGTCACCTCTTCAGGCATCTCACCACCCATGAACAGCCATGTGATCAGAAACAGCGGTGCAGCAAGCGCGAGCCCCCCACTGGTCATAACAATGGCCGGGACATCTGCATTGATCCGTTTTACCCAGATGCCACTGGCTGAGTGAATGGTCACAGAGACAAGCATACCGAATATGCCGGACAGCACATGATCATGCATCTCAATGCCGGTAGCAAAGATGACCACGAGACCTGCCATGCCCAGCATCATGCCTGCGACTTTTTGCAGGGTTAGCGCTTCGCCTTCAAGCCAGTAGCGAGCCATAATGCCTGTGACAACGGGGCTTAAGCCGAAGATTACCGATATCCAGCCGGATGGAATATATTGTGCAGCCCAGTAAACCGAGATCATGCCACCATAAATGCCGAGTCCTGCTGCTGTGTAGGCAGCCATAGCACGACGATGCCACTTCATTCCGGCGCCAAGGAGGGCGGCAACCATCAATGCAAGCAGAGCCCCGATCACCATTCGGCTGGTAACACCGAACAGAAAGCCGACACCCTCACTGCTCCACAGGATGGCAAGCGGGGTGGTGCTCCAGATGATGATGACACCTATGTATGCCAATGGGATTGACATGCTATATCTCCTGTTTATTTCATCATTCCCACAAAAGCGGGAATCCAACCCTGCAAAAGTTCCAATAGATACCCGGCTTGACCGGGTATAACAGAGAATATTTAGGAAGGGTTTTATTCAGACCAAAAAAATAGCCACGGATTCGCTTGAACCCGTGGCCGTCTGATGATCTTTACAGTTAGTCAATGGTTTCTAACTTAGAATACTCCAGCGCACAGGCAAAGTCACTCGGCGGACGAGTAGCCAGCCGAACGCTACAACAATGATCTGTTTCATCTCTCTGTTCATGGTGCGAAGCATGATCTGGAATCTTTTACTGTCAATGCCGGATAAAATTTAGTGTGTGGATTATTCAATACCCTGGCTTTATGCGTGTTTACAACACCATCTTTAC
>JAJRVG010000081.1 GCA_021545595.1 Zetaproteobacteria bacterium
CTCTCCCATCGGATTGATCGTCAGTCGCTACAGTGCGCCTGGGAGATGGTCCCGAACCGTTTCTGAATCTTCAAACACAAGATTTTTATCCACTTCA
Organism: Zetaproteobacteria bacterium; assembly: GCA_021545595.1. Taxonomy (GTDB): domain Bacteria; phylum Pseudomonadota; class Zetaproteobacteria; order Mariprofundales; family Mariprofundaceae; genus WSZY01. The sequence goes on from JAJRVG010000081.1 coordinate 98, forward strand.
TCCAAAACAAGCTGCCCAAGTGCCAGGCTGCACTGTTTTCGCAGAAGCCCCAGAAACTCCGGTGGGGCCACCAGAGAGAGGTGAGCAAATTTATTGGACTTGCGTCCCCGATCCACCTCATTGATCAGCTGCTGCGCAAACACCTCAGCCTCATGATCTTTTGGATCAACCGGCTGCCCCATGGCATGCCTTGCATCGCCCATCCGATCAAATGCCCGCCCGGGAAGATCACTGGTCAACTCCTGTTCGTGCTTGCGGGATGCTTCATGATTCCACTCCTGCTTAAGGGTCAGGTCTCCGGCCCGGCCATTCATGGTGTAGAGCTTTGCATGGCTCTTATCAGCAACAAGTATCCAGGTTCTTTCCATAAATCACCTCCTGAAACATCTACCCCTATTATAGCTTAACTACGGGAATCAGCAGGCCGGCTGTTAATTGAAAGAAAAACTGTTGGATGGACTATAGGCACTATGGCTGGTCACATCCCTCTTTACGGTCAGCATTGAGAAAGTGGCGCATCATAAACTCCTCCTCTACAGGGGTAAGATCATAACGCTGGCAAGCCTCTTCAATGGTGGCCAGATCATAGGCGTGCATCTCCGCAATCCAGCGAACTGCCTGACGAAGGGCTTCACCTTCCGGAAACAGTGACTTTGCTCCACTCATAATTTTCCACCCTCTGTTCCTAGTGTAGCACATTCATGATGCCTCTCTGAACGGGCCTGGGTATCCACATATCCGGTGTCTCATTCCTGCCACTGTCCATTGGCGCCAATTTGGGTTTAAATACGGTATGGCAATTTTGAATGAACCGACATGGCACCTCTACCTGATCCGTCTGGATAGCGGCCATCTCTACACAGGTATAACCACCGATGTAAGCAGACGGTTTGGTGAACATAAGAACGGCAGGGGTGCCAAATTTCTTCGTGGCAGAGAGGGGTTGAAGCTGGTGTTCAGCAGTTCGGTTGGTGACAGGTCTTCCGCTCTGAAAACAGAGGCCGCCGTTAAAAAGCTTCCAAAACAGAGAAAAGAGGCACTCATCAATGGTGACTTCACCATTGATGAACTGTCAGGCCATGGGATCGATGCTTGAATCAGCTGGATGGTGGCGTAAAATTGCCGCTGAATCCGGCACAGGAGTGACAGATAGAATATCCTGCCGCCAAAGCTGCGATTGTAAGAAACCGCCGGGCAGCTCGACTTGTTTTAACATGAAAAAAAATTATCTATTAACCATCATTGCAACGTTACTATTTTCGAGCATGACTGTTGCCGAGGAGTTTTCCATGAATAATTGGACGCGCCCGTCAGACCAGACATTAAGAGAGCAACTCACACCCATGCAGTTCAGAGTGGCACGGGAAAATGGAACTGAACCAGCTTTTAAGAACGAATACTGGGATTATAAAAAGGCTGGCGTCTATGTTGATGTTATCTCAGGCGAGCCTCTGTTCAGCTCCAGAGACAAGTTCAAATCCGGTACTGGCTGGCCAAGTTTCACCAGAGCTCTGGTTCCGGAAAATATTGTTGAGAGAGAGGATCGCCTGCTCTTCATGCGCCGGGTTGAACTTCGCAGCAAACATGCGGACTCACATCTCGGCCATGTTTTTAATGATGGCCCGCAACCGACCGGACTTCGTTACTGTATCAACTCCGCAGCACTTCGTTTTATTCCTGTAGATGAGCTTGAAGCCAATGGACTCAACCAGTTTAAAAAACAGTTTGTGACTGAGTGACCCGTTTGCATGATGCGCTCATCGTTGGAGCCGGCCTGGCCGGCTCTATTCTTACCTACAGGCTGACACTCGCTGGCCAGAAGGTTCTTCTTGTCAGTGATCCTTCCGCTCCTTCCGCTTCACGTGTGGCCGCTGGCCTGATTAATCCGGTTACCGGTCAGAGGCTTGTATTGCAGGAGGGTGCCAAAGAACTACTGGCATCAGCTCAGCACTTTTACCACGATATTGAAACGCGGTTTGGCATCAATATTTTGCATGAGCGCGAGATGCTGCGGATTTTTCGCTCCGAAAAAGAGAAGGCCACATGGGAGAGTCGTACCCGTAATCCCGCCTACCACCCCTATATCGATCATGAACTTCATGATGATCCCGGCATTAACATGAACTACGGAGCTTTCCTCCAGCATCAAACAGGCTACCTGGATACCAACACTATGCTGGACACGCTGCATCAGTGGTTTCGGGAGCAGGATATCCTGATCGAAGCTCCACTGCTTTATGGCGATGTCAGCATCGAATCAGAGAACATCCAGTGGCAAGGCGTTCAGGCTGACAGAATTATCTTTTGTGAAGGGTGGCGCGGCCAGAAGAATCCATGGTTCGGCTGGCTGCCATTCCAGCCTGCCAAAGGGGAAATTCTTACGCTTTCGACTGATTCAATGATCCCTGTGCAGATGATCAATCGGGGGAAATGGCTCCTGCCCATCAACAGAGAAACCTTCAAACTTGGAGCAACCTATGATCGGAATGAACTCAATGAAACACCCACGGAGGATGCAAAACAGGAGCTGCTGGATGCTCTGGGAGATATCTTTCTGAACCGAGCTGCTGTCAGAGTTACAAACCATACGGCCGGTGTCCGCCCCGGCACAAAGGACAAGCAACCCTTTGTCGGTCTCCACCCCGAACATGCTCAACTGGGTATCTTTAACGGCTTCGGTTCAAAGGGGAGCCTGATGATTCCATGGTATGCCGAACAGTTCACATGCCATCTTATCGATGGCACTCCCCTGCCTGAGCGGGCTGATATCCAGAGATGGCATGGCTAGAGTCTCAATCAGCGCAGAGGTTCACCGGTTTCTGAGCGCAAACATCAGGCCGGGTGATATTGTCATCGATGCAACACTGGGCAATGGCCATGATGCCCTGTTCCTCGCCGGGCATATCGGTGAGGGAGGTCATCTTTTCGGTTTTGATATTCAGGCCGCAGCGGTCAACAACACACTCAAACGGCTGACCAGCCATCAACTTGATCACCGTGCAACGCTGATCATGAAAAGCCATGCATGTATGGCCGACTCCGTTCCTGAGCAGTTTCATGGTCACGTCAAATGCATCATGTTTAATCTTGGCTATCTTCCCGGTTTCGACAAATCAGTCACTACACTGCCTGAATCAACCCTTTCAGCTCTAGATATCGCCCTGCATCTTCTCTCTGAGGATGGTGTCATCTCCATTCTTGCCTACAGCGGGCATCCCGGCGGAGCGGATGAGTGCAGTGTAGTAAGGGCATGGGCATCTCAACTTCCGGCCGCTCTCTATAAAGCATCGGTGAGTGAAGCGCTTTATGATCACAACTTACCCCCTGAGTGGACTCTCATCTCACGGACAGAGGCGTGATAGAAATCAAATTATAGAAAACCGGTAGACAAATCAGGGGTGATGGCAAACCAGAGGGGAATCATCGTGATGTGCCTGAATACGGACAATGCGGGCATCCAGATGCACCCTGTCCCTTCCATGACCACTCTCCTCCCTGCTTCCCACAGCGACATAGTAGAGAATAATAGCCACAATGCCGGTAAGAGCTGCCCATAGATCCCTGTCTGCAAAACCTAGGACGGGTGATGCCAGATAGGCTGCAGCACCTGCTGCAAAAAAGATAAGCATCGGTAGTCCGTAAAGATGGAAGGCACTCTTCAGGATAAAGTGATCCGGCACCTCCACAACAACCTCATCACCGACCACAGCACCCATACGATTCACAACGTGCAGCTCCATAGTCCGCTCTTTCCACGAACCGAGGGTTGAGCAGGTAGGCTTCCCGGCACACGAATCGCAGGAGGAAGCGCGCTGTGCTCTGACCACGGCTATCCCGTCATACGAATGAGTGACCACTGCGAACTGCTGCATAGTGATCGAACTATACAAAGATTCTACAGGAAGCGTAAACTCCGCATGTATGGGAGATCACTCAATTCAACATTTTGACTACCTGATACTGGGCAGCGGTGCAGCGGGCCTGCTGGCTGCAAAACGGCTGGCTGATCACGGCAGAGTTGCCATTGTGAACAAAGGTGACTTCTCCGAATCCAACACTTACCAGGCTCAGGGTGGCATTGCCGGAGCCACCAATGTTGCCGACTCGATTGAATCCCACATTGCTGACACCATCCATGCAGGTGCAGGCCTCTGCCATGAAGACGTGGTAAACCAAATCATCTCTTCCGGCAGCCGTATCATTCAGGAGCTTATTGATCTGGGCACCCCGTTTGATACCGAAGCAACCGGAACACTCCACCTCACCCGCGAGGGAGGCCATAGCCAGCGGCGTGTTGCCCATTCCAAGGATGCAACAGGCCGGGCGATTGGAGAGACGCTTTTGCAGCATGTGCAACAGCATCCCAATATCACCTGCTTAAGAAGGCATACAGCAGTGGATCTGATCACCAGCCGAAGATTGGGGAGGCACAGTGGGAAAAACAGCTGCCTTGGTGCCTATCTTCTTGATCCGGATGGCTCCATCATCACCATTTCCGCAGCACACACCGTGGTGGCAACGGGTGGAACCGGAAAAGTCTATATGTATACCTCCAACCCCCACGCCGCCACCGGGGACGGTGTTGCCATGGCATGGCGTGCTGGCTGTACGGTAATGAACCTTGAATTGATGCAGTTTCACCCCACCTGCCTCTACCACGCATCAAGCCCGACCATACTGCTGACCGAAGCCCTGCGTGGCGAAGGTGCTCATCTGGTCGACAGTCAGGGGCGCCGCTTTGCTTTTGATTATGATAAGCGCGGGGAGCTTGCCCCGCGTGACATCGTTGCCCGGGCTATCGATCACGAGATGAAAAAGCACGGACAGGACTGCATGTTCCTTGATGTCAGGCCACTGGGTGAGGAGACCATCATCAACTACTTCCCCAATATCCATGAACGGTTGATGGCGATCGGGCTTGATATGCGCGAACAGCCGATTCCGGTGGTTCCGGCAGCCCACTACATGTGCGGCGGTGTAAAGGCCGATGTTGCAGGCCGCACCTCTGTCGAAGAGCTCTATGTGATTGGTGAGGCAGCCTGCACCGGGCTGCATGGAGCCAACAGGCTGGCAAGCAATTCGCTACTTGAGTGTCTGGTGATGGCCGAGTTCTGTGCCGATGCCATCATTAAAACGAACACCAAACCACAGGACACAACGCTTCCAGTCTGGGATGATTCAGGCACGGTGCCGGAGACCGAGCGCGTACAGATCAAGCAGAACTGGGATGAGATTCGTGCCACCATGTCGAATTATGTGGGAATAGTACGCTCCAATGAGCGACTGCGACGGGCACGTCGCCGTCTCAATCTGATCCGCGAGGAGATTGCCAGCTACTACTGGCAATACCCGATCAGCCGGGATCTGATTGAATTGAGAAACCTCTCCCTCGTTGCAGACCTGATTGTGCGCTCAGCCCAGATGCGCCATGAATCACGCGGTCTTCACTACTCCACTAACTACCCGGAAACAGCTGCAACGGCTGAAGACACGCTACTCACACCCGACCAGTTATGAGCACACTGATGGTTCGGGTTCAGGGCCGGGTTCAGGGCGTCTGTTTCAGACACTATGCCCGTAAAACAGCCATTGAACTGGGGCTCAGCGGCTGGGTGCGTAACTGCCCGGATGGAGCTGTGGAGACACTGCTTCATGGCCCTGATAAAGCGGTACAACGCATGCTTGAGTGGCTTGAGCATGGTCCCCCTTCAGCGAGTGTCAGCCGAATTCAGGTAGACCCGGCAGACGGAGAAGCTCTACCATCAGGTTTTAAAATTACATACTAAATAATCACCCTGAATGACCGCCTTCGTGAAAAGTCAGCACTCTGCGAGCAGTTGGTCTATCATGCTTTCAGCCTGCATGGCATAGCCACCACCAAAGAGATTGGCATGATTGAGGATGTGATAGAGGTTGTAGAGGGTTTTGCGAACACTGTAGTCATTATCCAGCGGCCAGGTTTCATTGTAGGCACCATAAAAAGCAGTTGAGAAGCCGCCAAAAAGGCTGGTCATGGCAAGATCAGCCTCACGATCACCGTAGTAAACCGCCGGATCAAAAATCACCGGATTGCCATCCTCATCCGCCGCCCGGTTACCGCCCCAGAGATCACCGTGCATTAACGACGGTTCAGGCCTGTATGAACCGAAAAAAGTGCCCATATCAGCCATCAAGTGCTCGCCTTTCTCCTGC
>JAJRVG010000082.1 GCA_021545595.1 Zetaproteobacteria bacterium
CTTCTCGTTGAAACTATGTTCACTTGCTAAAGAGTTCCTTCAGGGTAACCAGCAACTACTCCCCCCGCTTCCACACTTTTATCGAGTTCATCCGCGTCTGAATTTTCTTTCTTCTTTGTGCCTCTGTGCCTCTGTGGTTAATATCCCGCCTTCAGGAGTTACGGCATGTCCAAACGTTTCGAAAACAAAATCATCATGGTGACCGGTGCATCGTCAGGCTTGGGCCGTGCCATTGCACAGCAGCTGGGTGCAGAAGGTGCCAGTGTAATTGCGCTTGGCCGTGTAGAGAAGGCGCTCGCTGTTACACAGGATCGTATTGAAGACGCTGGTGGACGCTGTCTCTGTACCCCGTTTGATCTCACCGATTTTGATAACTATGGAAAGCTCTTTCTCGCACTGAAAGATCAGGTGCCGCATCTGGATGGACTGGTACACTGTGCCGGGAGCCTGAAACGATGTGCCCCCATGCAACATGTGAAACCGGATGTGTTCAGAGGCTCTCTGGACATTCACCTCACTGCACCCAACCTGCTCACCCAGATCATGTTTCCGCTGCTTAAACGTGCTGAATCCGCATCCGTAGTTTTTACCACCTGCGATATGATTGAAGAGGATCAACCCAACTGGCACGGCTATGGGCTGGCCAAGCGTGCATTGGGCTATGCCGCAGCCATGTGGCAGGCAGAACACCCATCCAAAGCGATGCGCTTTAACACCATCAATCCGGGCCGCATGCGCACCCGAAGCTTTGAGAGAGCTTATCCGGGTTTAGCCCCATCAACTGTTCCTGTAGCAGCAGACATTGCACCAGCCTTTTTGCAGATTCTTTCCGACGATGCGAAAGATATTCGTGGCCAGCTTCTGCAAGCTTCCGACCTGCTGGAGAAAACAGTTAATTAGCACTGCATTTAAGCAGCAAGCTGATGGAGGCTTTCCAATTTATCCTGAATTACAGGACGTGTTTTTCTCAGCTCATATTCATCTTGCAACCCCATCCAGAACTGCACAGATGTGCCAAAAACTTTAGCCAATCGTAGAGCAGTATCAGCAGTAACTGCACGCTTCCCCAACACAATCTCATTAATGCGGCGGGGTGATACCAGAATCGCATTGGCCAGTTTTGTTTGGCTGATGCCCATTGGCTTAAGAAACTCTTCCAGAAGAATTTCACCGGGATGAATATTATTTAACTTCTCCATAGTCATCATCTCCTAATGGTAATCCACAATCTCAATACTTCTCGGGCCTGTTTCTTCCCAAACAAAGCATATCCGCCATTGATCATTAATGCGGATGCTATGCTGGCCTTTCCTTTTCCCTTTTAGGGCCTCTAACCTATTGGCTGGTGGTATGCGCAGATCATCAAGCGCCTGCGCTTTATCAAGCATGAACAGTTTACGCAGTGCAACCTGCTGAATATTACGAGGCAAACGTCGAGATACATTGCCACACCATATTTTTTCTGCTTCCTTCGACAAAAAATCCCTGATCATATGTAATGTTATCGCATAACGTTATACGGGTCAATTCTTAAATTTGTGGCCAGATTCTACAAGCTACTGATCTACTGGAGAAAACGGTTAATTAGTAATAATCAATCGAGTCTGACCCTATTGATTCCCCGCGTCCGCTCGACTTAATTGTTAGGTTGGTTTGCCATCCTGTCGATTTCGGCTTTCGCCTCGCCAATCACTTCACTTAATATTAGTTCTTGACTAGATAGTGGACGATCCCTGCCCTCACGCAAAGGACCGCTGTCAATCTGATAGCTCCACGTCCAGCCTTTTCCGCGCTTTAATATATCGACTGTAATGATTCGACCCTTGTATTTTTCCTGATGCATATTGAGTATTCCTCAAAATTATTTTTTGGTTTTCTTGAAAAAACCTAACTTGGTAATAAGAGGGCTCGGTTTTCCATCTATGACCCTCCTTTATACGCCCTAGTTTTCCTTGTATTGGATATTAAGGCCAAACAAGGAATTAAGAGATGCTTCACCCCTTATTCAGCATAAGTTACCGAAAAGGTGAAAACTCGTCCATCACAGGCAACTTATCTTTCATCATGACGTATCAAACCCATACAGTTAGAGTTGAGGTATGACGCAACCTGACCTCTCAACACCGTTCGCCGGGCTATCGCTGCAAACACCGATTGTATTGCTCTAAGGCTGTGTCGGCTTTGGTGAGGAGTACACCCATGTTGAGGCCTTCTCCAACAGGGATGTCGGTGCAGTCATTCTTAAGGGAACCACACTTGAACCACGCATGGGCAATGCACCACATCGGGTCTATGAGACACCATCGGGCATGCTCAATGCCATCGGTCTCCAGAATCCTGGTGTTAAACATGTGGTCGAAAACATTCTACCCAACCTGCCGCATGGTGAGACCCAGTTCTGGGCCAATGCCAATGGAACCTCTTTAGCCGAATACGCCGAGATTGCGGCTGTGTTCGATAACTCCCCCGTCACCGCCATTGAGATCAACATCTCCTGCCCCAATGTGAAAGAGGGTGGTGTACATTTTGGTAATGATCCGGTGATGGCCGCCAAAGTAGTCGAAGCAATGCGCCCGATGACAAAAAAACCTCTGATCACCAAGCTCTCCCCCAACAATGCGGATATTGCCGAGACCGCACGCATGGTGATTGAAGCAGGTAGTGATGGGCTCTCCGTGATCAACACACTGGTCGGCATGGCGGTGGATATTGAAACAAGAAAACCCGTCATCGGTAACATCTCCGGCGGGCTCTCCGGCCCGGCGATTAAACCTGTGGCACTGTGGAAGATTCGTCAGACAAGAACGGTTGCAGCGAAACATAACATTCCGATTCTGGGCCAGGGCGGTCTTACAACAGGAGCCGATGCCATTGAATTTGCCATCACCGGCTCCGATGCCATCGGTATCGGAACGGGGCTCTTTTATGACCCGCTGCTCTGCGGCAAGGTTCTGGATGAGCTGCGTGACTACCTGACAAGACATAACATGAAGAGCTATCAGGAACTGGTCGGAACACTCCAGAGTTGATGTTTCGTCTCTCCATTCTGCTTCTCGCAGGACTATCTTTTGGTTTATCTTCCAATCACCTCACCTGGGCAGGAACCTTTTCCCAAATTGGCAGCAGCCGGTGGGTCAAGGTCAGCAAAATTTACGATGGTGATACCTTTAAAACACGTGATGGTGAAAAAGTTCGCCTTCTCGGCATCAATACCCCTGAGATTGCACACGCATCCAAGCCCGGCGAGGCCTTAGGACAAAAGGCCAGGAAACATCTGAAATCACTCATTAAAGGAAAGCTGGTTCGGCTTGTTTTTGACCGAGAAAAACGTGATATCTATAGCCGCTCTCTTGCGCATGTATATCTTCGTGATGGCAGATGGATCAACGCGTTGATGGTTGAAGCAGGCCTGGCCCATGTTTATACGTTTGCGCCTAATTTCCGCTATGCTGGAAAGCTGCTGGAATATGAGAAGGCAGCACGTCTGAAGCGTAGTGGCATATGGGAAAAATCCCGCTTCAGGGTCGTTGAAAAAGCTATGGTCGCTCCCTCAATGATTGGCCAGTTCCGGCTCGTCAGGGGAGAGATCACATATGTCGAGAAAAATGGCTGGAAAATTAAAATGGGAAGACTCATGGTCACCATCCCCCGTGCTTACAGAGAGTGGTTCAAATCGCCACCCAAACTGAAAGTTGGTCAACAGATAGTGGTAAGGGGAAAAATCAGGGTTTCCCAAAAAGAGCGCCTCTACCTCGCTTTACATTCACCTTATGATCTGGAGATAATGGAGTAATGAACCGATATATTCCTCTTCTGCTGATCACCCTGCTTGTTTCAGGTTGCGCTACCAATCCAGCGAACAAAAGCAGCGAGTTTGTGCTCATGTCAGAGGCTCAGGAGTTGCAACTTGGTCAGCAGATGGCTGCCATGATAGCACAACAGCTTCCTCTTCTTCCCGAAGATGATCCCCTTGCGCGCTACGTGGACAAGGTCGGGCAACGCGTTGCCACCACCTCTGACCGCCCGGAGCTCTTCTACCGTTTTCATGTAGTGGATGACGGCACCATTAATGCCTTTGCCCTGCCCGGTGGCTACATTTATGTTCACAGAGGCCTGCTGGTTCACTTCAATAGTGAAGCTGAACTTGCAGCAGTGCTTGGCCATGAAATAGGCCATGTTACCGCTCGCCACGCCGTTCAGCGCTACACTCAGGCACAGGCATATAATCTTGGAATGGCTGTTGCTTCAATTTTTGTACCCATTCCCCAGGCTGCCGGACAGCTAAGCAACATTCTGGCTCAATCCATTATCATGGGATATGGACGTGAGCAGGAACTGGAAGCTGACAAGCTGTCATTAAGATACCTGACAAGTGCCGGTTATAATGCCAGGGCAACCATTCATCTGCTGGAAACACTTGAACGGCTGGATAAGATCGCCAAAAAAGAGAAGAAGGATGTCGGTGAAGAGGTTCAGACCTATCATGGTGCGTTTTCAAGCCATCCTGAGACAAAGAAGCGTATTGAAGAGGCCATTGCACATGCATCCGCACTACAGAAGGACGGCATGAATTATGTTGGCCGTAGAGCGATGCTCACAGCACTGGATGGCTACCCTGTCAAAGACAGTGCGGAGAATGGTGCCGTTATCGGACACCGGTTTATCCATCCCGATCTCGGTATTCAGATGGAGTTCCCTGAAAACTGGGTAATCCGGAATACAAAGCAGGCTCTGA
>JAJRVG010000083.1 GCA_021545595.1 Zetaproteobacteria bacterium
GCAGCTGATAAGGGAACCGCTGCTTTTTCAAACGATGCCAATGAAGAGTCGCGTCTGACCTGCTTCTGGCTGGACGATGCTTTTGCCAGTGGTGGACGTCATGGATATGATCACAAGGTGATAGGCATTACGGCACGCGGTGCCTGGGTATGTGCCGCACACCATTTTGATATGCTGGGTAGAGATGCCTATAACGATCCTATCCGCGTGGTTGCCATCGGTGATATGGGTGGTGATGTGTTCGGTAACGGCATGCTGCTAAATTCCGGCTTGCAACTCATAGCCGCTTTCAACCACCGGCATATCTTCCTTGACCCTGATCCGGATTCAAAAACTGCTTTTGCAGAGCGCAAGCGCCTGTTTAAGGCTTCCCTGGGATGGGATAGATACAATACAGCATTGATCAGCCACGGTGGTGGTGTGTTCGAGCGTAACACAAAATCAATTTCTATCTCTGATGAATTGAGCAAAGCGCTCCAGATTGAAGCACCAAGGCTCTCCGGCGAAGCATTGATTCAGGCGATTTTGAAGGCGCCGGTCGACCTGCTCTATAACGGTGGCATCGGCACCTACGTCAAAGCCAGCGATGAGAGCCATAGTGAGGTGCAGGACCCTGCCAACAACAACGTCCGTATCAATGCAGACCAATTGCGAGCCAGCGTTGTGTGTGAAGGTGGCAACCTCGGGTTTACCCAGAGAGCCCGAATTGAGTTTGCCAGCCATGATGGTATCATCAACACAGATGCCATCGACAACTCCGCCGGAGTCGATATGTCTGACCATGAGGTCAATCTGAAGATCCTCTTCTTAACACCGGAGATGTCACAGGTAACACCTGCTCAACGAAACCGTATGCTTAAGAAAATGGAAGGAGCTGTTACGGAACAGTGCCTGAGCAACAACCTGATGCAATCAAGGGTTCTGACACTGGCAGTACATGATGCCTCAGAGCATCTACCTCGTCTGATGAAGCTGCGCGACACACTGATCAGTGAGCATCGAATTGATCCTCAATCCGACCCCGGAATGGAAGAGAATGAGGCACTCATACTCCGACCTCAGCTGGCTGTACTTCTGGGGCACGAGAAGAACCGTATCCATGACACGCTTGATGCCGAAGATTTTTTTCATACTTCCTGTTTCAGCAGCAGCATTCTAAAAAAATATTTTCCGGAGGCGATGCGGCATCGCTATGTTCCTGCCATGCAGGAGCACCCGCTGGCATCAGCCATTGTTCACACTCAGGCAAGCAATCATATCATCAACCATATTGGGCTTGCCTCAATTCACCATCTACAGAGCCTGCTGGATCAGCCAGTCAGTGATATCGTTCAGGCTCTGATGCTCTCCGAATGTCTTCTGGATGCGGTTGAGCTTCGTCAGAATATATGGTCCACCATGCATGATAAAACGTTGATCATTCGTACCCAGTGGGAATTGCGGGAACAGATCATGTATTTTGCTGAAGAGATGCTCCGCCTCTCTCCCGTACATAAACTCGATAAAACATGGATTAAGCAACAACAGCACGGGCTACGAATCTTCAGGAAGTCTCTCAGCATTCAGGGTGTTGGCAGTGTCGAAAACAGTCGATATCTGGAGATTCTGAAATCAGCCTTACAGGCCGGGTTGTCATCGGCAGATGCGGCACATCTTGCCTCCATGCCTGAACTGACCCAGATGGCAGCCGCCGTCCATATCAGCGCCACGGAAAAGATACCCCTTGCCCGTTGCGTTAAAGCTACCCAGTCGGCAATGCATCTGCTTCCATTCATACTACTGGAGTCTTCACTGCGAACCCCATTCTGGGCAGACAAAGAGGCCCATGCACTGCGCCGGGAGTGGCTACACCGTCTTACGCTGCTCAAGCAGAAGGCAACCATGCAACTGCTTGCAAGCCACTCTCGCTCACTACTGGATGCCGGCAAAAAGCTATGGAGTCAACATAGAGACTGGGATGGGTTTCAGCAGGCTATACATAAAGGCTGGATAACCGATCGCCGTAAATCAACAGATGAAGCAGAACGACTCCGCCTTATTCTGGCGCTCACCCATCTTGAGTCGATCATTGATGAGAGCTGATGAGAACTGATCTTACCAATCAGCCTGCAACCACTCATCGCATGAGTTGCACAGCACCATCTGTAAAATCCAGACAACCTTTCACCACCACCCCCATCATTCCCACCACTTTCCGGGAAGTTAGAATTTTTGACACCATTGCATCTCTTGGTGACACTCACGGCATGCGTCCGGCCATTGCCAACATCAACACTGAAAACCTGCGGCATAATTATCGCCTGCTGAGCAGCCGTGCCAAACCTGCTAAAATCATGGCCGTCGTAAAAGCCAATGCATATGGCCATGGTCTTGCCCCGATTTCATCCGCCCTGTTTGACGAAGGGTGTCGTCACTTTTCCGTAACCGATGCCAGTGAGGGCATGGAGCTGCGTAAACTGCTCCCCGAGGCTGAAAGCATTGTTCTGTTTTCCGGTATTTTTGACAGTGATGACGCTGAATTTGCCCGCAAGCAGACTCTGACACCAACCATCACCAGCAAGCATCAACTTGAACTTCTTCAATCGGCAGGCTTTAGCGGTTCGGTCTGGATCAAAATCAATACAGGCATGCAACGACTGGGAGCTGAGAACCCCGCTCAACTTATGGATCGGTGCCGTGCCAATGGGATAAAAATAGCAGGCATCATGTCACATCTGGCCTGTGCCGATACACCTGAACACCCCCTCAACAGAGTGCAGGCAGAGGAGTTCTCCACGCTGTGTCAGCAACTCGGTCCAAAACTTCCAGCCTCTCTTCTGAACAGTGCCGGTCTGGTTGCTCTCCCTGATGAGATGCACGACTTTGTTCGCCCGGGGCTGGCCCTTTATGGTGCTGAGCCCGTTGTAACAGAGCCCCTTGGGGTAAGGCCTGTCATGCAGCTTACCGGTCAGGTCATGCATGTTCGTAAAATCGCCGCAGGGGTAAGCCTATCCTACGGTGCATCATTCACAGCTCCTGGTGACATGAAGATCGCGGTTGTCAGCCTTGGATACGGTGACGGTCTTCCCCGAGCCGTTTCCAATTGTGGGCAGGCTTACGCTAAAGGCATGCTGCTGCCGATTGTGGGGCGCGTCTGCATGGACTACTGCCTGATCGACTGCAGTACAAACCATCTGGAGCCTGGTGATACAATTGAATTCTGGGGGGAGGGGCTTGCCGTACCGACCGTCTCTGATCTTACCGGAACCATCCCCTACGAGCTCTTTACCGGTGTAGGAAAACGGGTCTTCCGCAGGGTTATCTGAGATGAGATTTCTGCAAAGAATCGGACTGATCAGTGAGCTGTTTTTTGCACATATCGGCCTTTATGCAACCACACTGGGACGTGTATCCAAACGTCTGCTCTCCTCTCCCCGCTATCCACGGCTGATCCTTGCTCAGGCTGAAGAGGTTGGCGTTCAGTCGCTCCCGGTTGTCCTGCTTACCGCCCTCTTCACCGGTATGGTACTGGCACTTCAATCCTATATCGTCTTTCACCGGTTTGCGGCTGAGAGTATGATCAGTGTCGTTGTATCTCTCTCCATGGTTCGGGAGCTTGGGCCTGTGCTGGTGGGTTTGATGGTCGCCGGACGCGTTGGAGCCTCGTTTGCTGCAGAACTTGGCACCATGCGGGTATCGGAACAGATTGATGCACTCTGGACACTCTCCACCGATCCAACACGCTACCTGATCATGCCACGCGTCATTGCCGCCATCACCATGATGCCACTGCTGGTGCTGATTTCCGACTTTATCGGCATCTATGGCGGTTACGCCATCAGTGTCTTCATGCTGGATCAGAACCCGGCAGTCTATCTGGAAAAAACCACACAGTTCATGGAACTGAAAGATTTCTACTCCGGTCTGGTTAAGGCCGGTTTCTTCGGTATGCTGATCGGTATTATCGGTTGCTCGGAAGGGTTTAATTGCAAAGGTGGTGCCGCAGGTGTTGGTGGGGCTACCACGCGGGCTGTGGTCATCTCCTGCATGAGCATCCTGGTCTCTGACTACTTTCTGACTGCATGGATGTTCGGATGAGTAACGATCGGATGAATCAGAATCAGCTTCCCCGCATCAGCATTCGCAACGTCAGCAAACGTTTTGGTGACAAAGTGATTCTTGAGGATGTCAGTCTCGATGTCATGCCGGGTAGATCAACAACGGTTATCGGCATGTCCGGAACCGGAAAAAGTGTGCTGATCAAATGTGTTCTCGGTCTGCTGAAGCCGGATTCAGGTGAAATTTTTGTGGATGGTGAAAACTGGCTCGAGCTTTCAGAAGAGGAGCAACTCGATCGCATGAAACGGGTCGGTATGCTGTTTCAGGGTGGTGCCCTCTTTGACTCACTCTCCGTCTGGGAGAATGTATCCTTTGCCCTGCTGGAAAGGGGAGAGAACAGGGCGACAGCCAGAGAGCGGGCCAGCGAAGTTCTTGAGTGGGTCGGGCTTCCGAATATTGAAGATCTGATGCCTGCCGAGCTTTCAGGTGGTATGTCAAAGCGTGTCGGCCTTGCCCGAACCATCTGCCATAAACCGGACATTGTGTTCCTTGATGAGCCGACAACCGGGCTGGATCCCATCATGTCGGATGTGATCAACCGTCTGATAGTCCGGCTGCACAAGGATTCGGGGACAACAATCATGGCTATCACACATGACATGAAGAGTGCTGCCATGATCAGCGACAATATCGCGATGCTTTGCCATGGACGCATTCATCGTCAAGTCACCCCCGATCAGCTAGACTCAGATCAGGATCCTATGCTTCGCCAGTTTGTAGAAGGTCGGGCAGAGGGGGCCATTAACTGTAGTGTCTGGGGAAAA
>JAJRVG010000084.1 GCA_021545595.1 Zetaproteobacteria bacterium
GACAATATCGGCAGAGATCGGCAGCTCATGTCCACCCCGATCCACCAGCACGGCCAGTTTTATGCTTGCCGGACGCCCGTAATCAAAGATCTCTCCCAGTGCCGCCCGGATGGTTCTGCCAGTATAGAGCACATCATCGACCAGATAGATATGCTTGTCCGTGATGTCAAAGGGAAGGTTGCTTGGACGCACCTCGGGGTTAGGGCCGACGGTATCCAGGTCATCGCGGTAGAAGCTGATATCAAGATTGCCCCGGTGGGTGGTGATGCCCGATTTTTTCAGCCGGTGCTGCAGTGCATCTGCCACCTTCGCTCCGCCGCATTGGATGCCGATCATATAGATATCATTGCTATTCTCAGCATCATCTTTGATCGTTCGGGCTATCATATTGAGTGCCGGGTTGACATGGCTGCTATCAAAAATGGTGTTGGACATTGCTGGTCACCCCACTAGCGCCGAGTGTGCGGCAATAAAGTCTTCAAGAATGACAGCTGCTGCTGTCTGATCAAGTTTCGCACGTACCCGTTTTTCATTGAGCCCCTGCGCAAAGAGCCGCTCCCTGGCGGTCCATGTTGAAAGGCGTTCATCCTGAAAGAGGATGGGAAGATCGGTAAAGTTCTGTAGCTGCCCGGCACCCTTTCTGCAGTCTTCAGCCTGCCCGCCCTCTGTACCATCCATATTCCTGGCCAGACCGACAACGATGCCCTTGCAGCCATACTCTTTGATCAGCTTCAGTGCCTGCTTTGGCCAGCCGGAATCGTTCCGGTGCAGGCATGTGATGCCACGGCATGAGAGGCCCAGTCGGTCCGATACGGCGACACCGATACGTTTTTTGCCAACATCGAGTGCCAACAGAGGGAGGGACAAGTTTTCAGGAGTATGTTCAGAAATAACAGAAGGTGTCGTGGATTCGGATGCCACGAAATCAGAAGTTGAGCAGGATGCGGCTGTCATCAAATCCGAGATTCTGCAACGTTTCACTGCATGCGTCCACCATTGCACTCATTCCAGCTAGGCAGGCGACGCTGTTTTCTCCACTTGGATGGTCGGCCAGAAGCGCATCCTGCACGTAGCCAATTGCACCATTCCAGTCATCGCTACCGGTAGCAACCGAGATGTTAACCTCGATATTGTGCTCGGAGAGTGCCACCATTTCATCGGTCAGCAGACTATGCAGAGGGGTAAGAAATCCGGCATAGATGGTTACCTTACCGAAATCAGAACGTTGCTGGATAATGCTGTCCCACACGCTGCGTAGTGGTGAGATGCCGGTACCGACACCCATTAGAATGACATCGCAGCCTTTGAATGGAGAGAGATCAAAGCCCTTTCCCATTGGCCCTTCAATCTCTACCTCGGCACCCGATGTGAGCATGGCCAGATGGTCACCCATATGGGTTCCCTGCTTGATCACAATCTCGTATTGACGGGTTTCGTAGGGGGAGGAGGCTACGGCAAAGTAGGCAGGCGCGGGATCCTTTACATCGGGAATACCCACACGGATAAACTGTCCGGAGATGAATGGCTGAACAGGCTCTCTGTCCAGCGTTTCAAGCGTCAGTTTCACAACAATATCCTCACAGGCCGGATCAGTGATGCGGACATTGTCTTTAAGACGCATGCGGTATGTAGATGATTGCTGCACTATTAGCCTCGAGTTTGAAAGTTGTTTGAATATGAATCAACACATCCATGCCCCTGATGCGTATGTTAGTTGATCATGTACTTTTTAATAAGTGGCTGCACATTGCAGCGAAGGGTTGCCAAAGATGCAAGCACAAAAATGTCTGGAACTGAAAATTGATGGTGCCGCAATGGATGAATCGGCATTTCAACAGCTTGCCGAGTCGCAACAGGCTATGGGCACGTCGCTGGAAACCGATTTTGATTCTGGTGCTGAAACCCATATTGCCTGGTTTGAGCTGACCGATGATGATGAGCAGCTGCAGCGGGCAGAGCTCGCCGCTGCTGCTCTGCTGAGTGGTGCCAAAAGCAGTCAGGTTCAACTTAAAGTCCTGGGAGATGATTGGGAGACGGCATGGCAGCAGAGCTGGCATGCGATGGCTGTCGGCGAGCATCTCTGCGTGCGCCCCTCCTTCTGTAATCCGCTTGATGGTGACTATATCGATATTGTGCTTGATCCCGGCATGGCTTTCGGCACAGGTCAGCATGCGACAACACAGCTATGTCTTGAGGCGATTGAGCGGATTTGTGAAAAGAGTGTTCCGGAAAGTATGCTTGATATGGGTGCAGGTTCAGGTCTTCTGGCCATTGCCGCCGGGAAACTTGGCACAAAAGGTATTGTTGCCATCGATAACGACCCGATCTCGGTTGAGGCAAGCCGCGTGAATGCAGAGATCAATGGTGTAAAACTGGAGTCGCTGCTTGATGACACGCCACCTGAGCAGCTATTTGATCTTGTCGTGGCCAATATTCTTGCTGGCCCTTTGATTGAGATGGCACCGAAGCTGGCGAAGTGTGTCGGCAGACATCTGGTACTTTCAGGGTTGTTACGTGAACAGGTGGAGCGTGTCAGCCGGGCCTATGTCGATGCAGGCATGCAGGTTGTCCGCAGCGACGTGATGGAGGAGTGGGCATCGGTGGAGTTGAAACCAGTCCTGTAGAGTCAAACCTACTGCTGTCTCACTTATTCGATTGCGTCATACCGGACTTCGACTGCACGGATGCAGGAGGTAGAGCAATGCATGGAGCAATTGCCGAGATCCGGTATCCATGGATTCCAGCGTCCGCTGGAATGACGGGAGTGGTCTGAGTGGATACCCACTTCGACTACATGGCGGAGATGGTTCCATACAATCTTCCGCATTTTCCACATTCATGTGGGTCAGATGCAGGAGGTACGAGCCCATGGACGCACCCCAGGGTGCCTTCTCTGCCGCAAGCGGCATTCACCTTGGGCGAGGCTAGGGCAACGCATGGATGTAGTTATAACACCACGTCATGCCGGACTCGATCCGGTATCCATGGATTCCAGCGTCCGCTGGAATGACGGGAGAGCTATCTGCATGGATTCAAGCTTCGACTACATGGCGGAGATGGTTCCATACAATCTTCCGCATTTCCCACATCCATGTGGATCAGCTGCAGGAGGTAGAACAATGCAGGAGCAATTGTCGAGAGCAACGCATGGAGCAGTCATAACACCACGTCATGCCGGACTCGATCCGGTATCCATGGATTTCAGTCTCAACTCCAGAATGTACCGACACGTTCTATCGTCCAGAGCATGGTAATGCCACCCACCGCATAGGCGACCGGTTTCTCAACCAGATGCAACCAATTGTCCCGCTTGACC
Source organism: Zetaproteobacteria bacterium (assembly GCA_021545595.1). Classification (GTDB taxonomy): domain Bacteria; phylum Pseudomonadota; class Zetaproteobacteria; order Mariprofundales; family Mariprofundaceae; genus WSZY01. Next base: position 3,317 of record JAJRVG010000084.1, read on the forward strand.
GCAAGCTGTTGTGACATCTTTTTAATAGCCCAGATGGTGCCAATAGTGGCAGCAACAAATTCGATCTGGCCGATCTCCACACCGGCGTTAAATGCCAGCAGTGCAGCGGGGATTTCAGTCTGTGGCAGGCCTATGTCACGCAGTGCAGAGGCAAAGCCGAAGCCATGCAGCAGGCCAAAGGTCGATGAGACCACAATCGGGTAACGCCAGGTCAACGTATCACGTCTGTTGAGTGCTATTTCTCTGGCGAGAAAAACAATCGACAGCGCAATCATCACTTCAATTGGTGGCACAGGCAGACGCACCAGTTCAAGTGCAGCCAGCGTCAGAGTGATGGAATGCGCAACGGTAAATCCGGTAATCGTTATCAATATACGTCGCCATGTGCCTGCGATTAAAATAAGGCAGGCAACAAAGAGGAGATGGTCTGTGCCACCCCAGATATGTTCAATGCCCAGGTTCAGATAGGTGGTTGCCACATCCCATCTGGTCGGCTCTCCAGCCACCACGAACGAAGATTTAACAGCACTCAGGCGGATTACTTCACTGGAACCATTAAGCCTGTGAATACGTACCAGTGCATCAGTGGAGACGCTTGCCAAGCCTTTGATGCTAATGAGAGCACCTGCCAGACCACCGCTGCGATGAATGGTTGAACGTTCAATATATGCACTACCAATAAATGAGGTGCGTACGGGTTTAATGGTTTCAACGCCATTTGAAAAAAGAACATGCAGGTTCAGACGCCGGTCCTTTCCCTGTGCAGGCACTTTCCACAGCACATCGTATGTTTCGGCACTAACCTGCTGCAGTTCAAGGTAAGCGGGGCGATATTCATCAGCGCAGGCTGCTGCAATCGACAGGCTGAAAAAGAGGACTATGGATAAAAAAAACTTCATTGCGAGACAGCAGCTACTGAAACTTTTCCTGCACTCTCGCTTGTTTTGGTTCTGTTCGGGGTGGCCTCCACTGTTACTGTGTAACGGCTGCGCAGGGCTTCATAAAATGCCTCGTTGGTCTGTTTTCGCTTTACCGAACTCCAATCGCGAAGAACGGCTTCATGCACATCCTTAAGAGCGGGAGCTTCCCCATCAATGCGTTCATCAATGTAGACAAGATGCAGGCCAAAACCTGATTGAACAGGGCCCTGCCAGCTACCCGTTGGAAGATTACGAAGTGATTGTAAAAACTGAGTACCCAGATCGCGTGCTATATCTCTTTCAGGCGCTCTCCTGAATGTCTGCTTAAGCATTAACGAATCACCTAACGTCTCCACATCAATATCTTTACCTGCCGGTTTTTGAAGTGTTGCCAGCAGCGTCATGGCATCCGTATGTGCAGCCTGGCCACGTTCACTGCTATTAAAATAGATTTGCCGGAAGCTGAACTGAGTTGGCAGGCGGTACTCACTCTTATGTGTTGTCAGGTATGCCTGTAGCTCTTTCTCTTCCGGCACGTTTGATTTGGCAATGTCTTCCGAAATAAACTCCATCTTCTGACGCATGCGGCGGCGCACAATAGGATCATCACGATCCAGCCCCATAGCCAGCGCTTCACGATAAAGAATCTCTTCACGAATATAATTTTGAATCAGATGGTCCATCTCTTCCGCACTCGGGGTGCGTTGCCAGACTTTTGCAAACCCCAGGGAGAGTGCTTCGATGCGCCCCTCTGTCACAATAATCTCAGCACTGTCCGGGATCACATTATTTGAGACCTGCTGGAAAAGCAGAAACATGGCACCGCCCAACAGTAGAAAAACCAGTAGGGGTTCTTTAAATATTTTTCTCATCTATCCTCTTTTCATTTCAAAGCATGACAATAAAAAATGTTCTACCCATGTAGGCAAAAGGCATGACAAACCAAAAGTTTATCATGCCCCTTTAAACTGTCATCACATCGGATTCAGTGTGATTTTAGCCCGCCGGATTATACCAGATTGGTGAGGTATAAGCGCGTTCCTGAGTCGTCATAGGAACCTCGGCACCCGCTTTAACATTAAAGTTCTTTACATCATAAGCAGTCCAGCGAGGTGTTGGAATTTCGATCACACGGCTATAGTAGAATGCCGGTTGTGCAGCATCGAAATCAGGGTCAGTCCATACGCTGCTCAGTTCAGGTGAACCGATGGTATTGGTCCAGGTTGCACTCTTCACATCAACAGTATTTCCTACTGGTGGAAGTTTGCCATTTTCGCTCGGTTTACGATCACCGGACCAGACCACATCATAAACTTTTTCATGGGTCTTGCCATTGGCATCCAGCCACCCTTTGACGATTTGAATACGATCCAGATTGCCATTGTATGGGTCTTTCATAGCTGCAACCAGGAATGTTGGGGTTCTGCCTTCCGGTGCTTTGCTCAGGTCACCACCCATCGGCACACCTTTTTTATATCCGACCCTCGCAGGTATGCGGCTGGTGGCATCTTTGGCTTCAAAGTTCCAGCCACCAAAAAAGCGGACGGTCATACGTGAACCTGTCGTGCCGTAGACCTCCTTGCGCTCCATGGCATCAAAAATCGCTTCACGGGTGTTCTCAGTCGCCCAAACCCCGGCAAGTCCAGATGATGCCATCTGCCAGCCCATAATGGTGCCGTTCTTATTTTTCATAAACGGATGAGACATCCGCCCCGGCTTGGGTTCATAGCCGGAATGTTTGCCAAAGAAGTTCTCCTCTTCGGTGGTTGCAAGTGAGGTGTGGCTGTCGGTGGCACCAATGATACCGAACTTGTAGGGGTTGGTGCCGGTACGCGCTTCGATCTCCAGCCCGCGTTTTAGTGCTTCACGCCCATATTCGCCGGCAAGCATATCGTTGGTTTTCGCCTCGGAGACATCGAGATTGCCGATATCCCATGTTTCATAATCAGCAAACTCATCATCCGGTGAGAGGAAAGGGTGCGTCTCACCATCACCCTTGATCTGGGTAATTTCATAGAGTGGCTCCCACTTGTCGCGCTGGGTGACGTAGGCCTCATCAAGCTTACGTCCATTCCACTGTGCTGTTAGTGGAAACATAATGCCATTTGAAAGGTTTCCGTTATGCGGGATGGCCAGTATTTTGCCACCGGTTTTCTTTTCATAATTGGTCATATATTTCCACAAATCACGCGGATCGGGACTGCCAAATGGAGCTTGTGTCGTATAAGGAACAACCTGTTTTGCCCTGTCGCCATTATCACGCATAATCACAACGCGATGCATGTTGTTGCCTTTGATCAAGGAGGTCCACTCAAAGCCGATAAGGGCGGTGAAATGCCCAGGATCATTGAATGCTTCTGCATCATCGACTACATTATGCCAAAGGCTTTTATAACCTTCCGAACCCGGCGAATATTGTGCAAACATCTCAGGGTCCATTTTAGCCTGAGAAAAAGTTCCAATCAGATCCAGTGCAGCTTTAACGCTTTCATCACCCCCTGCCGAGATTCCCTTGTTCCAGCGGGCAGCCTGTTCATATTTCATCAATTCAGGTTTACCCGAAATAATATCATCTATTAATCCGAGACCATCCGAATGATCCGCAACTACCAGCCAGTCCAGTGGACGTGAGAGGCGCACGGGCTGTCCGGTGGAAGAGATCACCTCTTCACCACGCGCGAAGCGATAGGCTTCCTTTGGTGGCAGGCGATTACCAAACAGTCCCGCATCCATCGAAAGCGAGGTGTGAAGGTGTGAGTCACCCCATAACGGGCGATCCGGAAAACTGCGGGCAGCATAGGGCGAATAAGGCGGAGGAGTGGAAGGCGCTGCAACATGGCCTGTAGTTGCTGCCCCCTGTTCATTGCCTGTAGCCGGTTCATCTGTTGACTGACTGCAGCCATTCAGCATAAGCAGTGCCACCGTGGCTATCATAATATGTTGTGTTGGTTTCATAATTTCCTCTCAACCTTGATCTGGATCAATAATTTGACAGCTTAGTTGAGCCTATACAAATATCAACACTAACAATCCCCCCCCCCCCCTCCAGATTGAAAGCAGAGAGCTGTTATTTGTTCGATGGCTGAATCAGTCGGAGGACTTTTTCATGCCGATAAGCTGGAACAGTTCCAGGCGTGAGGATGGGTTGTTCAGAAATGCGCCGGTCAGTTTTGATGTGGTGGTCCAGGCATTGGGTTTGTGGACACCCCGGTGGCACATGCAGAAGTGCTGGCACTGAATAATGACGGCCACGCCATCTGGCTGCAGCTCTTCTTCAATGGCATGGGCGATCTGCATGGTCAGTTTTTCCTGTACCTGCAGGCGTTTGGCGTAGCCTTCGGCAACGCGGGCCAGCTTGGACAATCCGACGATACGTCCATTGGGGATATAAGCGATATGTGCCTTGCCGACAAATGGCACCATGTGGTGTTCGCAGTGGCTGTGGATATCAATGTCGGAAACCAGCACCAGTTCATCGTAACCTTCTGCCTCTTCAAAGGTCTTGGAGAGATGTTCACGTGGGTTTTCATTGTATCCGGAAAAATGCTCCTGCATGGCCGCCAGAACACGAGCCGGAGTATCCCTGAGCCCTTCACGGGATGGATCCTCGCCGATATGGCAAAGTAGTCCACGGACATGCTTCATTGCCTCAATATTTTTTGGATCGGTGGTATCAAAATCGTCTGTCAAAGCAGCTCCTCATCATGCAAGCTTTGCCGCTACATTAACGCATAAAAACGTGTAGCAACACCCTAAATATTAGAGGGTTTGTCGA
>JAJRVG010000085.1 GCA_021545595.1 Zetaproteobacteria bacterium
CCGCTGCAGATCCAGAGCCTGCTCGGGAAGTCCATGATATTTCTTCTGGGTATCATGCATACTGTCCTGAAGATTCTGCATACGCCGTTTAGTCAGGCTTACCTGCTTATCGAGTTCCCCGGCCATACTTTCAAGAATATCGGATGCCTGCTCCCTCAGTTCTCTTACCTGCGGGTGTTCATCAGTAAAGTTGGTGGTAAGCTCGGTATGCTTCAACGCCATTGTTACCAGACGTTTATTCAGCTCATCAAAGTAGGTACTGACATTCCCCGAAACTGTTGCGGCCTGATAGTTCCAGTCACCATTACGAACGCGCTCCTGCAGCCGTTTCAGAGCAAAACTCAGATCATTCAACCGAGTGACAGCCTGTCTGTACTCCTGCTCCATATCGGCAATAAGTCGGGACATCACATCAGAATCCGAACCGCTCTGAGAGAGATTGTTGGCCTGACGGTAATCCCGGGCGGCCTCTTCAGCCCTCTTCAGCCGGTCCCCGACAACAAGCAACTGCTGCTGAATAAACTTCTTCGCCTCAAAGACCCGTTTATTCTTCTCTTCAATATTAAAAATTCTGAATTCATCCGCTACAGTCTGAGCGAGATCACGTGCAAACTCAGCACTCATTGAGGTCACAGATATCCTGATAATACGGCTATCACCATCCTGATCAGCACTAATGTCATCTTTCAGGTTTAATACCGTGTCAATGTAATCAGGGTTGGCTCGAATCTCTTCAGAAGTCAGCTCTTCCGGAATCATCTTCAATCGCTTGGCAACCCGTTCCATCAGGGCATATGACTGAATAAGCGCAAGCTGTGTATTTATATCATCAGATGGGCGATAACTGCCACCACGCAACAGGGTATCTGCCAGATTGCCGGCCGGTTCGATTTTTACTGAAGCGCTGGAGTTGTAAAGAGGTGGTGGCTGATTGAGCCATGTAAAGATCCAGCTGAAGACTCCCATTGACATTGCGCAGAAGAGAATAATAAATCTTCGGCGAAGGATAACCTGCCAATACTCTTCCAGATTAAGCTCGTAACTGGTATTTCCGATAGCCTGCGCCATAGCTACAACGACTTCGACAGAACCGCTATTGATAGCGATTGTGAGGCAATAGATACCGGTTGGAGTATAAGCTGAAGTGAAGGTAGGATATCCTGAACATATAGATTCCAGTTTGCGATTGGACGTCTTGGAATAATCAACACATCATTGTCCTGTAGAGCAAGATTCTGGGTCAAATCACCCCTCTCCATGAAACGCTCGAAATCAATAGCAAGAATTTGTGGTGCATCACGATCAGAACGAATAATGCGAATATCAGGCAGAGATGCGCCTTTACCCAGGCCGCCACTTTTCAACACAGCATCCAGAAAGTTCATATCACCGCTAAACTCAACAATCCCCGGCTTGCCCACTGCACCCAATACATAGACCTTGTGCTTGGATTGCGCCAGAGATGGAATGAAGATGGTATCACCATGATCAATAATGGCATTTTCCGTCCAGTCCCCCTGCTTAATCGCACGCTTAAGATTCAGGGTAATCGTCTTTCCATTACGGGTAATCTGAACATTTGACAGGTCGGCATCTTTACCGGGGCCGCCTGCACGGGAAAGAAAATCAACCAGATTCTCCTTTCCTGACAGATAATATCTACCAGGGCCGGTTGGCTGCCGTACCAGGCTCTGCACTTCACCAAAAATATTGACTGTTTTACTTCTTGCTTTCAGCACCTGCACATCTACGCGCGGCCGCCTTTCATAACGTGAAAGAAGTGTTGTGACATATCTATCCACTTCACGTGGTGTCAGGCCGACAACCCTCAGGGCCTCCTGATACGGCAGAGAGACACTGCCATCCACCTGAACTGTCACCTTATGCTCTTCGCTTTTACCGCCTTGCCAGAATGTCATAGAGAGCTCATCTCCCGGCCCAATTTTATAGCCGGGAATATCATCAATCACTTTAAACACCCTGTTTTCATCAACATGGTAAAGATCACGCGTCTGGGTGCTGGCCACTTCCGGCAACCGTACCGACTCAATGGTATAGGCCTGAACAAATACCCTCCGATTTTTCTGCAACGCAACCGAATCGTTCCCCTCTGGAAGCGGATCGGTATCACCAAGTGCTTCAATGACGAGAGCTTCTCTTCTCGCCCCTTTGGATTCCAGCCATGCAGCTACCGACTCAGCGCGGGCTCGTGAAAGCGCGATATTGTTAGGATACAGATCAGAATGAACCGATCTTACGTCGGCTCTTCCCTCTATCTCAAAACGGATTTGTGATGCAGGAATATCAAGTTTGGAAACCCACTCCTCCAGTGCCTGCTGAGAGACCTCATTGATTGAAGCCGCCCCGGAATCAAAGAAAATAGAAAGTTTTTCTCCAACACTCCTGCCTCTGAATCTGTGCCTGGGGGTCGGCTTTGCTTTCAGGCCGGACCATACCTCTGATCCGCTATCTGCCCTGACTACTGCAATATCAAGCTGTCCCTGATTATAAACATCGCCCAGATCCAGTGAAAAATATACACCATAGTTCGGAACCATATTGGTTCTGCTGGAAAAGCTGCCTGAACGCCAACCCCAGACAGCAATACCACGACCATCACTCGACGTGGCTACAAGTTCACGCCTGCCATCACCGTCCAGATCGCCAACTTTGAGATCAGACCATGTCCCTTCCTGAACAACACTCTGTTTTCTCCAGCCCTTGCCCCCCAGCCAGAGGCGGATTCCCTGCTGGTAGAGCCCCGCCACAATATCGAGCTTGCCATCACCATTAACGTCGGCAAGTGTAACCGATTCGGCATCTGTATCAGCCGGGAGTATCTCCGGTGCCCATCGGCCAGTACCGTCTCCATACCAGATCTGAACACCACCCACCTGTCTCCACTGCTCATCCTTATTGACCTGGGCTCCCAGGCCTCCGCGCCTCGAAGCAACAATGTCGGGGTTCCCATCTCCATTCAGGTCGGCAATAGCCAGGTCGGTAAACACTCCGGCAACCATAGGGCCCGCACCTGCCAGCCAGCCGCCCTGACCATCGTTTAACAGCACATAAATTCCACCATCACGCTCACTGTCCGAGCGTGCTGCAATGATATCCGGCCAGCCATCATGATTCAGATCAGAAAATTTTACTGAATGGTAGATGCCGCCCTCGATAGGTGAAGAGTGGAGCTTCCAGCCCCCGGAATCAGAACCAACACTCCATACCTGCAGACCCTTCTGGTCTCCCTCACCACCAATCAGAACATCAAGCATTGAGTCCGCATTCACATCTGCCACAGCAAATGAACGGGGCTGCATGCTGGTGGGTGGTCCTGACTGCATTTTCCAGTGCCCTGCACCATCTCCCCACTCCACATAGAACCCATCAACCGAATCACGACCACCAATAAGAAGATCAATGTGATCATCCTGGTTCAGGTCAACAAAGCGAATAGCATGTGATTCAAGCCGATGTTGAGGGCCAATATTATGCATGCTGAATGAAGGTAAAGGCGACCCGGTGTCTGCCAGAGACATGGTAGGCTGTGGCACCGTACTGCGGCAGGCAGACAACATAAGAAGAAAGATGCCAACCACAAAAAGAGCCCTGTTACTGAAGAAAGCATTCATATAGGTAAGCAATAGACTACACAACTCCTTGTTTGTCAAGAATTTACAGGATTTAAACCAAGCGACA
>JAJRVG010000086.1 GCA_021545595.1 Zetaproteobacteria bacterium
ACCGGTGGTGATTTTAATGCAACTGCCGGAGCTATTCTCTGGGTCTCTGCCATTGCCTCCGCACTGATCGATAATATCCCGTTTGTGGCAACGATGATTCCCCTGATTGAGAATATGGCTCCAACCTTTGGCGGTGCTGATGCGCTGGTACCGCTCTGGTGGGCACTTGCGCTTGGCGCATGCCTGGGCGGCAACGGCACTCTGATTGGTGCATCAGCCAACCTGATCGTGGCAGGTTTTGCACAGCGTGCAGGACATCCAATCATGTTTCTTCAATTTATGAAGCACGCCTTCGGCCTGATGCTGGTTACTATTGCAATTTCACACATCTACCTCTATCTGCGTTATCTGAATTAAGTTTTTTTGTCAGGGGGTATCCCTAAAGAACGGTTTTTTACACTGGGGCCTGTTGACATAAAATCCAAGCGTAGCGACAAGTCATTTTTGAGTCACTACAAGGCATTTCGAGCGCCACGTGCTGAATGCACATTAGCAAAGAATAACGCTGGAGTGGTCAAAAATGTCCCGTCCCGCAGGGCTGCATCCGAAATAGAGCCATACATCGTTGCCCGGCGTTCATTTGGATTCACCAAATCTCTCTTCTCGCGTCTTGTTTGGCTCCATTTTGGCCAGCAGCGCATCGTTTGGATTTTATGTCAATAGACCCTAGAGTAGCTCATATGTTTGCCTGTTTCTGGATATTCATATGACAAATGATCCGGTTGTTTTCACGATCTTCCTTATTTTTACAGGTGCCGCAATGCTGGCAACCGCTGCTCTCTATGCGCGCCAGGCTCTGCTGGTCTCCTATATTCTGTTGGGCATATGTATTGGCCCCTGGGGAATAGGGCTTGTTCCGGATCCTCTCATTGTTCAGGCCATTGCTCATATTGGTATTATTTTTCTGCTCTTTCTGATCGGGCTGAACCTTCCTGCCCAGAAATTTTTCCATATGGTCAGGAAAACAACCATTGTTACCGGGCTAAGCTCACTGCTCTTTCTGCTTGTTGGAATGGCCTTTGGTCGTTTGTTTGGCTTCAATATGGTTGAGTCACTGGTGATTGGATTTACGCTGATGTTTTCCAGCACCATTATCGGTTTAAAGCTATTGCCGACGACCGTGCTTCATCATAAGCGGATCGGTGAAGTGATGATCAGCGTGCTGCTGCTTCAGGATGTGATTGCAATTGTTGTACTTATGTTTCTGGAGGGCATGAGAAGGGGGGAAATGCCACTGGTTGAAATAGGTTCACTGTTTCTTACTCTACCTCTGATGTTTGCCTTTGCTTATGGGATGGAACGCTATCTTCTGAGCAGACTGATTCGGCGATTTGATAAGATTCAGGAGTACATTTTCCTGCTGGCGATTGGCTGGTGCCTGGGTATGGCCGAACTTGCTGCAGTGTTTGGACTGTCACATGAGATCGGTGCATTCATAGCGGGCGTATCACTTGCAACCGGAATTGTTTCCCAGTTTATTGCAGAAAAGTTGAAGCCACTGCGTGACTTTTTTCTTGTCATTTTCTTTTTTTCGATTGGAGCAAGCCTGGATCTTGCCGTGCTTCAGGGGGTGATTCTACCAGCACTACTGATTGCCCTGGCCATGCTGCTATTGAAGCCAGTGGTGTTCAGGTGGCTTTTGAGAAACTCCGGCGAGTCTGTCGGACGTTCAATGGAGGTAGGGTTTCGTCTTGGGCAGATGAGTGAGTTTTCACTTCTGATTGCGGTGATGGCATTGCAGGTTGGAATTATCGGAGTAGAAGTATCATCTCTGATTCAGGCAAGCACAGTGATGACTTTTCTGGTCTCTTCCTACTGGATTGTCTTAAGGTTCCCTACACCTGTTGCTGTTTCAGACAGGCTGCGTAAGGATTAGGAGCTTATTACCGCAGAATTAGGGCCTGTTAACACTAATTGTGATTGAAGCGCTGTAGTCCCAAATGAGGCAAGTCAAGGCGAGAGGAGTGAAATTTGGTGATTTCAAATAAACGAAGAGCAACGCTGAATAGCCTCATTTGGGGCACAGCCCTCTGGGATAGGCTATTTTTGCACTTTGCTGTGTTGTTTTTCGCTGATGTGCCTCGGGCAGATTACGCTCAAAACGCCTTGCATAGCCACAAAAATGGTCGTATCGCTACGACCACAATTAGTGTTAACAGGCCCTAGTGTTCAGGGAGATGGAGTTGTTCACAGGATTATGATCAGGTCATATGAATGGATGTTGGCACGCCGCTATCTGCGCTCTCGCAGGGATGAACGATTTGTGTCTGTTATCGGCTGGAGTTCAGCCATTGGTGTGGCCATTGGTGTGGCTGCACTGATTATTGTGCTGTCGGTGATGTATGGATTTGATGCGGAGTTAAAGGATAAGATTCTCGGCTTCTCATCCCATGTCGATATTCAGGGTTCCGGAGAGACGATAGCAGAGTGGCAGGGGTGGCTGAAGCAGGTTGAGTCTCTACCCGGTGTCGAGCGGGCTGCACCCTATATTTCAGCTCAGGTGCTGGCCAGCCACCGCTCTCAGTCGACAGGTGCAATACTTAAGGGTGTGGATCCACTGCTGGAAACATCAATCGCCAGGCACGTTGTTGTTGGGAATTTTATCAGCAGCTCTCCCGATACCGCACTGTTTGAGGTTGTGGTGGGTAAAGATCTAGCCCGTAAACTGTCCCTTTCTGTAGGTGATCGGGTGCGGCTTATCTCTCCCAAGGGTGGCGTGGGGCCATCTGGCATGTCACCACGTATGCGTGCCTTCAGGGTGGTGGGGATTTTTGATTCCGGATTCTATGAGTATGACGTCGGGCTGATTGTGACATCGCTGCAGTCGGTTCAGAGGTTGAATCGATTGGGCAACCGTGTGACCGGGATTGAGCTCCATCTTGATGACAGGGAGCGTGCGGGTGCGGTAGCACTTGCCGTGCGTATGGTTCTTCCTGCAGAGGCATGGGTGACAGACTGGAGACAACGTCATCGCTCCTTTTTTAAGGCGCTGAAGACCGAACGGGTAGTGATGGGCGTGATCCTCTCCCTGATTGTGATGGTTGCCCTGTTTAACATGGTCTCCTCACTTGTGATGGTGGTGATGGAGCGGCGCAGGGAGATTGCCATTCTTAAAACGGTTGGAGCGACCCACTTTTCGATTATGCGGATATTTATCATGATGGGCTCGCTTCTCTCCGGGCTGGGAACCATGGCGGGAGTCGCCTTCGGATTGTTGCTGGCCTGGAAACTTGATGTGCTGCTCTCATTGATCGAAAATATTACAGGGGTGACATTCCTTTCCGGAGATGTCTATTATATCGACCATGTTCCATCCATTATTGATCCGGCCTCTATCACTGTTGTGGTCACGGCCAGCCTGTTGATGGGTCTCATTGCAACAGTATATCCTGCGTGGCGGGCGGCTGGTGTGCCTCCTGCTGATGCCCTGCGGTACGAGTAGCCTATGTCTATTGACCAATTGCGAAAGAAAGCAAAAACAGCCCTGCTTGATGGTAAATACAAGCAGGCACTGACATTTTTTGATGAGCTGCATGAGGCCGAGCCAGGCGACCTGCGCACCCATGTGAAGCTTGCCGAGCTGCGTGAGAAGACGGGTGATACCGCAGCTGCCATTAAAGACTATATTGCTATTGCCAATGCCTATGCTGAGCAGGGGTTTGTGGTTCAGGCCATTGCAATCAACAAGATTATTCTGCGCCTGGATGAAAACAGGACTGAGGTGAAGGAGCGTCTTAAGAAACTTTCAAGTGAACGTGGTGATGACTGGGCCATTACCACGGTATCTCCGGCTAACGACCTTAAGGCCATGGATATCAGCGGTAAAGATCGTGCAAAACTGAGTTTTGAGCGTATGCCCCTGCTTTCCGGCCTCTCTGGAGATGAACTGGAGTCATTTATGGACTCCCTGGAGTTGCGTGAAGTTCCGGCACATGAATATATTTATCGCCGTGGTGAAATCGGTGACCATCTCTATCTGATAGGCATGGGAAGTGTTGGGCTGGAAGCAGCCATTGTATCAGGTGAAAACAGAATTTATTCACGCCTGGGAGAGGGTGATTTTTTTGGTGAACACGCCTTTATGTCCCGCAGTGAGCACCATGATGAGGCGATAGCTGAAACTGAGACCAGCGTATTGATGATTAATCGGGAGACATTTGACAGCTGGGTGGAGAAGCACCCCGCGATCCAGTCCACCGTTGAGGAGTTTTACCGTAAACGTGTGCTTGCCCGTATTCTGGCGATCACACCTGTGTTTGAGGGTGTTCCACCCGGTGCCCGACTGGCACTCTCCGAGAAGTTTCAACTGAAATCTTTTACCGGTGGCGAGACGGTAGTCAAAGAGGGTGAGGCAGGAGATACATTCTATCTTATCCGTTCAGGGCATGTCGCTGTTTCGACATGTGGCATGGGAGGAGAGGGTGAACAGATTGCACTTGGCAAGATGGGGGAGGGAGCCTTTTTTGGTGAGGTTTCTCTGCTGACAGACAAGCCGAGAACAGCAACGGTAACTGCTGATGGTGATCTGGAGCTGATGGAGCTCACCCGGGATGATTTTAACGATATTGTTGCCATCCATCCATCGGTTTTGAAGGTGGTCGAGGCATATCAGAAACAACGGGTTCAGGCTACGATCAAAACACTGATGCGCAGCAAACCCAAATGATTTTGTGACGGATAATCTTCAGCCACTTCTAAAAATTCAGGATGTTCATAAGCAGTATGCCTCTCCGGCCGGAGACCTGCATGTACTGCGGGGTGTCTCTTTTACACTTGATGCAGGTGAGTTTCTTGCGGTTGTGGGAGAATCCGGCTCGGGTAAGAGTACGCTGCTTCAGGTTATTGGCACGCTCGATCAACCGGATCGGGGTAAAGTATGGCTCGAAGGGGAACCTCTGTTCGGGCTGAACCGGACAGAGCAGGCAAAACTGCGTAATGAAAGCATCGGTTTTGTCTACCAGGCACATCATCTGATACCGGAACTCTCTGCGCTGGAAAATGTGATGTTGCCACTGTTGATCCGGGGTGTTCCTGAACCGGATGCATCAGATCGGGCAATGGAACTGTTTATACGCATGGGCCTGAAGGAACGGGCAGATCATGTGCCTGCAAAACTGTCCGGTGGTGAAGCTCAACGTGTAGCTGTGGCCAGGGCTCTGGTTGGAAAGCCGCGTCTTCTTCTGGCAGATGAGCCGACAGGGAACCTGGATGAATCGACAGCACAAGGGGTCTTCGAGGTGCTACAGCAACTCTGCAGGGAGGAGAATGCGGCAGTTGTTATGGTAACCCATAGCAGTGCTCTGGCACTCTCCTGTGATCGTACTGTGCGGTTGATGAATGGAGAATTATCTGAAATCTGATTCCAAAAATCTTTGACGAATCAATAAGTTCTGCTACACTCCCTAAAGTTGTTTCGAGTTTTTTGAGGCAACACGTTAATTTTTAACACTGTTGGGGTCATAGTGACAAAGGCAGAAATTGCAAAAATTGTACATGATCGAGTAGGCCTTTCAAAGAAAGAGTCAGGGCAGATTGTTGAAGCTGTTCTGGACGAGATCAAGAAGGCTCTTGAGAGTGGTGAAGATGTTAAGCTCTCCGGCTTTGGCCATTTCATGGTGAGAGAGAAACATGCCCGCCGTGGACGTAATCCAAAAACCGGTGATGATATTACCATTGCCTCCCGTAGTGTTGTGACCTTTCGCGCAAGTCAGCTGCTGAAGAAGAAGCTGCTTGGAGATGAGAGATGAATCCTCAGGCAAAGGCGCTGATCACAGCCGGCGTTGAAGTTCCGGAGCTTCCTGACAAGCTTTTCTTCTCTATCCGTGAAGTGAGTGAACTGTGCCATATTGAGCCGCATGTCCTTCGTTACTGGGAGACCGAGTTCAGGCATATCAAGCCTGTCAAAAAGAGTGGTAATCGTCGCTTTTACAGACATCGCGACGTCTATGCGGTTCTTCAGATCAAGCATCTTCTCTATGATCTTAATTTCACCATTCGTGGTGCAAAGAAGCGGCTGATGAGTGGCGACCTCAGTGAGATTGTTGATCAACAGGATGCCCAGACCTCACTCCGCATGATCCGGGAAGAGCTGATATCTATCAGAGATTTACTGTCCGACTAATTTTTTATACATTTCATCGCAAGTGAAACGGGGCGTAGCGCAGCCTGGTAGCGCACCAGACTGGGGGTCTGGTGGTCGGAGGTTCAAATCCTCTCGTCCCGACCATTTCGCAAATAATTAATACAACGGTCTGCCCTTTTTGAACGAATTGCATACAAAACTTACTTTTGAACGCCCGCGCAAGCGGATGGTGGCTGAACAGCTGGTTCCCAGGGGTATTGATGATCCCCGTGTGCTTGAGGCGATGTCGATAGTTCCACGTCACCTTTTTATTGATCCGGCTCTGGGTAGTCATGCCTATCAGGACTCCTCACTGCCTATTGGTGAAGGGCAGACTATCTCCCAGCCCTATATGGTTGCAAAAATGAGTCAGCTTCTTGAACTGAAGGGGGATGAGCGCGTGCTGGAGATCGGAACGGGCTGTGGCTACCAGACGGCAGTTCTCTCCCGCCTCTGCCGCCGTGTTTACACTGTTGAGCGTGTTGAATCGTTACATGAGCGTGCCAGGCAGAATCTGCGCAGGGCAAGACATGCCAATGTGATGCTGAAATGCGGGGATGGAATGCTTGGCTGGGAGGAGTATGCCCCCTTTGACGCGATTATCGTTACTGCAGGAGGGTTTGCCTCAGATCAGTGGCTTGCGCAGCTGCGGGATGGTGGTGTTCTTCTCTTCCCTGAGGGAAAGGGTGGAGCACACCGACTGGTACGGCGAAAAAAGGTCGGAGACCAAATAACGGAAGAGCAGTTTGATATGTGCACATTTGTACCGCTGCTGGAAGGAGTGAATCATCGTTGAGCCTGTTGTGAATCGGGATGTGGAGAAGCAGGAGTCATGGCTTCGGCGCTGTTACCACTGGACGCTCTCGTGGGCAGACCGGCCGCATGCGCAGACGGCACTTTTTCTGATTGCCATGATTGAATCCAGCTTTTTTCCGATTCCTCCTGATATTCTTCTGATTGCCCTGGCACTGGGACGTCCCGAGAACAGTTTCAGGTATGCGGCAGTTTCAACGGCCGGTTCTACCATCGGTGCAGCTTTAGGCTATCTGATCGGCATGATGCTGTTTGTAGCCATTGCGATGCCAGTGATTGAGTTTTACGATGTGATGGCGCAGTTTGACCTTGCTCAGCACTGGTTTAGCGAATATGGGGTTGCTGTCATCCTGATCGCAGGCTTCTCTCCTATTCCATTTAAGGTGTTTACCATTGCAGCCGGGGCTTTTGGCCTGCCCTTCCTCTGGTTTATGCTTGCGGCACTCATCTCCCGGGGTGCCAGATTCTATCTGGAGGCGGCTCTGCTGCACTGGGGCGGGCCAGAGTTGAGACAACTGGTTGAACGTCACTTTGAATGGATTACCATTGCAGTGACAATACTCGTATTGGCTGGGTTTGCGGGATTATGGCTATTGCATTAAGAGTTATCTGCCTTATCGGCATTTTTGCCCTCACCGCCTGTTATAAAACGGAGTTGCCATCCTATGACTACAGCAAACCCGGCTACAGCAAACAGAAAAAGAGCAGCAGCTACTCAACCTACAGGGTAAGAAAGGGAGATACCCTCTACAGTATCGGGAAACGCTTTGGTGTAGACCACAAGCTACTGGCGCGCCGGAACCATATCCGTTATCCCTATACCATCTATGTAGGGCAGCGGCTCTCACTGACCCGGGTGGCAGCAAAGCCGAGATATATGCCAATCCCCAAGAGCAGAAAGCCAAAAAGGTCGGTGAAGAGGAGTGCCTCTAGAAAGCCTTCCTCATCACACCGTCGGCCTGCTGTAAAAGGCTCTGTAAAGTTGCGGTGGCCACTTAATGCCAAGGTAACCAGCCGTTTTGGACGGCGTGGAAGCCGTATGCATGATGGTATTGATATAGGAGCGAAAGAGGGTACACCCATCTATGCAGCAGCAGCAGGTGAAGTGGTTTATTCAGATCATCGCCTGAGTGGTTATGGTAATTTGATCATTATTCGACATAGCAGTGATATGTTTACTGCTTATGCACACAATCAGCGCAATCTGGTACGTAAAGGCAGTCGGGTGAAAGCGGGTGCTGTGATTGCCAGAGTGGGCAGGACTGGGCGTGCAAGCGGGTTCCATCTGCACTTCGAGGTCAGGCGCGGTTCCACGCCTGTTGATCCTCTAGTCTACCTTCCACGTAAGTAGCATATTTATGCGATATACATCCCTGATAAAAGAATCATAATTTCCGCCGATGGGTTGACTGATTTCCCATCTATTAGATGCATGGAGGCACACATGGCTAAACGGCGGAGTCTGGATCCTATGACGCTCTATATGCGTGAACTTTCACGCTATAATCTGTTAACAGCTCAGGAAGAGATCGACTATTCCCGTGCGATTGCCAAAGGCGATGAATCTGCCCGCCAGAAGATGATCAACTCCAATCTCCGCCTTGTAGTCAAGATTGCCAGAAGATATATCAATCGTGGCCTTCCCCTTGCTGATATGATTGAAGAGGGGAATATCGGCCTGATGCGGGCTGTAGAGAAGTTTGATGATGCCCATGGCTGCCGTTTCTCCACCTATGCAACGTGGTGGATTCGCCAGTCGGTGGAGCGGGCCATTATGAATCAGGCACGAACCATTCGCCTGCCGGTTCATGTAGGTAAGGAGTACAACTCCATGCTACGCACCTCCAATGAGTTGCGCGCATCACTGGGCCGTGAGCCGACCGAGAATGAGATTGCCATGCGTATGGGTAAACCAAGTGCACGGATTCAGGCACTGCTGGGTGCCGCTGTTCCGACCGAGAGTGCTGACAGTACGCTGCATGATGATGGCGACTTTACACTCTATGATGTTACCGAAGATGAATCGGCCCAGCTTCCGGGCGATCACCTCGATTGCACGATCCGTGATGATATGCTGATGGGGTGGATGGAGAAGCTGACACCGAAGGAGCGGGAGGTGGTTCGCCTCCGTTATGGTCTTGATAAGGTCAGTGACCCATGGACACTCGAGGCCATCGGCAGGCATATG
>JAJRVG010000087.1 GCA_021545595.1 Zetaproteobacteria bacterium
GTTTTGGTGCGCAACAATTAACTATCGATCAATACATCCTCAACCACAAACTGTACCGCGCCATTGCCACGATACTCATCCAGTTTGAGTTGTCCCAGCAGTGACACGATTGAACCCCGCTCCAGCGCATCACCATAGGCTCCGCTACCAAAGACAATGGCATCCAGCCACTGCGCACCATCACTCACCTTCAGGCGCACCACGCCGCCCTTGAGGCTTCGGTTCTCTGTAATGTGCAGGTTTTCAATCAACCATATCGCAGCAGCATTCCCCCGCCCTACCGGCTCGAATTTCTGCAGACGTTCAGCCAGCCCTGCATGCATCGCTCCCAGCTCAAGCACGCCATCCACAGATTGTGTCAACTGATCACCTGCATGCCCGGATTGCTCTTCCACCGCTCCACCAAAGGCCGCCACAAAGCTGTCCCAGCTACCGGCCTTCACCGTGCCTCCGCCAGCTCCGGCATGACCACCAAAACCTTCCAGGTGTTCGGCGCAGTTGTTCAAAAGTTTACCAACATGAAATCCCGGACTACCACGCAGTGAGATGCGCACCTGGCCTTCCGGCGTAATAAAACCAATGGCTGCAGGCCTGCCATGCTTTCGGGCCAGACGCCCTGCCGCCAGGCCTACAACACCTGCATGCCATGCCTCGTCATAGGCAGCCAACACATCAGAGCGGCCAAGCTTAAGCTCGGCCGCTTTAAATACATCCGCTTCCACAAGACGGCGCTTCCTGTTGGTCTCATCAAGGCTCTCTGCCAATACCCTCGCTTCATCCTCATCGGATGTAGAGAGCATACGCATCGCCTCTTCACCGTGACGCATACGTCCTGCAGCATTGATCCTTGGAGCCAGATAGAAACCAATGGTCTCCACCGTGACACTCTTCTTCACCTTCGCAATTTTCTTCAATGCCTGCATGCCCACTGATGGGCTGTTTGAACCCTGAGCAGAACCGGTTCTATTAAGTCGCTGCAGACCGTGATAAACAAGAACCCTGTTTACACCCGCCAGCTCCATCACATCGGCAACGGTCGCAATGGCCACGCGATCAAGCAGAGAACGTAGATCAAATTCCACATCATAGCCTGCTTCACGCAGACGCTTCCATACACTCATCAGCAGGAAAAATCCGACACCCGTACCACACAGTTTCCGATCAGCAAAACCACACGCTTTCCGAGCCGGATTAAGCAGGGCAAAAGCATTGGGGAGCTTTTCAGATGAACCATCTCCCTCCGGCAAATGATGATCGGTAACAATCAGGTCGAAGCCGAGCTTCACCGCCTCATCACAGGCTTCAAAGCATGTAGTGCCCGTATCCACACTGATCCCAAGATGAGAGCCTGCTTTTACAGCTTTCTGCACAGGCTCCACACCAATACCATGTCCATCATCAGAGCGATGCGGGATAGAAGATGTCACCCTGGCTCCGGCAGCCTTCAGGGCTTCGGTTAGAATCGCCGTGCCACTGACGCCATCAGCATCAAAATCACCAAAGATATGGATATGCTCCCGGTTGAGAATTGCCTGAGTCACCCGCCCTGCTGCTCTCTCCATATCCTGCATCTCATCCGGATCAGGAAGCTCAGAGAGTTTCGGGCTGAAGAAGGGGTCGGACTCATGCAGACCCCGTACCTTAAGTAACCCCTGCCACGCAGATAACGGATCACCCGCGGTGAATGGTTCACCCCTCCAGACCAGTTTTTTACACTTAACTGTTTTCTGTTCAGGCAGTGTGCTCAAATGAGCCCCCGCAACATGTCTATCAAACCATCTTCTGACCCAGCCGATTCCGGCTGCCATCGTGTATGACCCATGCGCGGAATCAGCACTGATCTCAGCACAACCACCTCCCGCTCACCGGCAAGAAGTAGCTGTTTCGGAAGCGATGCTCCTTCCTGAACCAGTTGCGGGAGCTCCTCAGCCCCGGTAATAATCACCGAGGCATCCTCTGCATCCACCAGCGACATCAGCAGTGGATTCCGTGTCGCCACAGGCAGATTCACAATTTCGGGAGAGTCATCAGAAACTTCGCAACCACCCCATATCCACAAGCCATGAACATCCGGCTCTCCGGAGGCTTTTCGATGCTCTGCAGGTTTCAGGCTCAACAGCATCTGAATTTCGGCCATCAGGCGCATCAAGCGGCCACCATCAGCACCATCGGAATGCTGGTCAGGCAACATCTTTCCTGAAACCCTTGCAAAGGAGTCCGGCCGGGCATCAATCAGGTTTTCACAGGTTAGTAGAAGTGCAGCCCGGTGATGGAGAAGCCTGATCCCCTCTTCACTCAACAGTGGGTTGAGAAGTTCACATATCCAGCGGGCATCCTGCTCAGACCAGGAGAAGAGTGAGTCAGGCATAACCCTGATCCGGTCCCGTATCAGTTGGGCATGGTAAGGTGATGCGATCCAGACCTGCCGCACGCCGTCCGGCATACGTTCTTTAACAGCACTGGCCAAAACACCCACCGGAGAAACATCTGCAAGTGTGGCATACCACTCCAGAGCCGTTTTCGGATCACACTCAAACCAGCTACGGGAGCGGCGAAGCAGTTCTCTTCGCCATGGATCCAGTCGTGGATGGATACGCTCTCCCTTTTCTGAAGGGATCAGAGCATCGGTAATAACCAGGAGATGTGGCATCAGAAGTGTAGTATCAGGGCTGTGGCATTAGAAGGGTAGTGATCAGTTACAGTCAGCTATCCAGCAGCTTTCGTACCGCATCCTCGTTTGCATCAATGGTGACCGGTGCCGTAACACCCTGCATGGCAGTATCTGGGTCTTTCAGGCCGTTACCGGTCAGTGTACAGACGATCTTGTCACCCGGCTTGAAATGACCGGCTTTGTTCAGCTTAACAACGCCGGCTACCGAGGCTGCAGAAGCAGGCTCACAGAAAACGCCTTCCAGACATGCCAGCATGTTGTAAGCCTCGAGAATCTCGTCATCGGTCACCGCTTTGATACAGCCACCGGATTCGTCACGTGCAGCTTCCGCCTGCTGCCATGAAGCGGGTTTGCCGATACGAATCGCTGTGGCGACAGTCTCCGGATTGTCGATTGGATGGCCCAGTACAATCGGTGCCGCCCCTGCTGCCTGGAAACCAAGCATTTTGGGAAGTGATTTGGAGATTCGCTTATCAAAATATTCCTTATACCCCATCCAGTAGGCCGTAATATTGCCCGCATTACCGACAGGCAATGCATGGTAATCAGGTGCAAAGCCGAGCTCATCAATGACCTCAAATGAAGCGGTCTTCTGGCCCTGAATACGATAGGGGTTCACCGAGTTCACCAGTGAGATTGAGCCATCAGCAGAGATATCGCGAACAATCTGCAATGCATCGTCAAAGTTGCCGCGAATCTGGATTACTTTGGCACCATAACGCATGCCCTGGCTCATCTTGCCCAAAGCAATTTTACCATCAGGAATCAGTACATAAGCCTCCATTCCACTGTTGGCTGCATAGGCCGCCGCAGAGGCAGAGGTGTTGCCGGTTGAGGCACAGATAAGCTTTCGTGAACCGGAATTATAGGCCTGGGTCACAGCCATGGTCATGCCACGATCCTTGAAAGAACCGGTTGGGTTCAGGCCTTCAAACTTAAGGAAAATAGTTAACTCAGGATTGATCGCATTGCGTAGATTATGTGACTCATGCAGTGGTGTATTGCCTTCATAGAGGGTGATCACCGCATCACTTTTGCCTATGGGTAAAAAAGCACGATAACGGTTAATGATTCCTTCGTAATGTGGCATATCAGTTAAGCTCCAAAATTCTCTTTGCGGAGAATAAGTACATCTTCTTCAACATTGGTAAGCGAGGTAATTCTGCTGATAGCAGCCTGCAGATTTCCCTCGGCCGTTTCATGGGTCAGCATAACGATGGGAACGGCCTGTGTCGCATGCCGCTCTTTCTGCGAAAGTGCCTCCAGACTAATACGGTGGTCAGAAAGTACGGATGTGATCGCTGCGATCACACCTGGCTTATCCTGAACCATAAAACGTAGATAATATTCACACTCAATATCGGCTACAGGCAACGTTTCCAGCTCACTGCGCTCCGATTCAACAAAACCCATGGGAGGTGCCAGATGAGCTACACCATCTGGTGCAACCCGTGCAATATCCATCACATCGGCAATGACTGCTGAAGCAGTTGGCCGCTCCCCCGCACCCCGCCCGATATAGATGGTTTGCTCAACAAAATCACCACATATCTGTACAGCATTATAGGAGTCCGATACCTGTGCAATCTGAGCAGAGAGTGGAACCAGCGTCGGGTGCACCCGCATCTCAATACGCTTCATATCTGAACCATCACCATGCGGTTTGGCAATACCGAGAAGCTTAATACGATAGCCAAGCTCACTCACGGCTTCGATATCTGCTGCGCTGATTCTACTGATACCTTCAGTAAACACTTCATCAAATCTAATTCTTGAACCAAATGCCATGGCAGCCAGAATAGAGAGCTTGTGAGCCGTATCAATTCCCTCTACATCAAAGGTCGGATCAGCTTCGGCATAACCCAGCTCCTGGGCCTCACGCAGGACATCAGCATAATCGGCACCCTCATTCTCCATTTTGGTAAGAATGAAGTTACAGGTACCGTTCAGAATGCCGTAGACTGACTCAATCGCATTGGCAGAGAGCCCTTCACGCAGTGCCTTAAGGCAGGGGATTCCTCCACCTACAGCAGCCTCAAAGCCAATGGCCACACCCTTTTCGGCAGCCAGTAGAAATATCTCTTCACCATGCTTGGCAATCAGTGCCTTATTGGCTGTCACCACATGCTTTCCGTGCTCAATGGCAGTCATCACAAGGCTGCGGGCAGGCTCATAGCCACCAATCAATTCGATTACCAGATCCACATCATCAGCCGTCACCACATCATTGGCATCATCTGTCAGACGAACAGAGGAGATGAGATCCAGATCAAAATCACGACCAAGAATTCGATCAGCAGCGGTGACCAGGCGAACCTGCTTGCCGAGGCGACGGCTAATCAGTTCCTGCTGCTCAATCAGAATCCGGGCTACGCCGATTCCGATTGTGCCCAGCCCCAGTAATCCAACTCTTATTTCACTCATAATAAAACCCCAATTCAGTTAACCACAGAGGCGCAGAGACATTAAGTTTTTTGGCTTTTGACAAATCCACCTTCTCTGTGCCTTTGTGTCTCTGTGGTAAAAGACCTCAAGAACCTGCATTTAAAAACTGCCGCATACCACGCACTGCCTGACGTGTACGGTGTTCATTCTCAATCAGTGCGATACGTACATACTCATCACCATAAGCTCCAAAACCGATACCCGGTGATACAGCCACACCACCCTCTTTCAACATTCTCTTTGAGAATTCCAGTGAGCCCATCGATTTAAACTCATCCGGAATCTCGGCCCACACAAACATTGAGGCTTTCGGGCTCTCAGCCATCCATCCCATTTTATGCATACCATCAATCAGCACATCACGTCGTGACTGATACATGGTACGAATCTCATCCACGCACTCCTGAGGGCCGTTAAGTGCCGTACAGGCAGCAATCTGCAGTGGCTGAAAAGTACCATAATCCAGATAGGACTTGATTTTGGCCAGAGCAGCAACAATTTCCCGGTTACCCACCATGAAGCCCATACGCCAACCCGGCATATTATAGGTCTTGGAGAGTGAATAAAACTCGACCGCGACATCCTTGGCACCGGGTACCTGCATAATGGATGGACAGAGATAGCCATCAAAAGTGATCTCAGCATAGGCAATATCAGAGATCACAATCAGATCATGCTCTTTGGCAAAGGCAACCAGCTTCACATAGAAATCAAGGTCCACCACTTCAGCCGTTGGATTGGAGGGGAAGTTGACCACCAGCACCTTCGGCTTCGGCCATGCATCTTTGACCGCCTTCTCCACCTCATCGAAGTAGTCGATATTCGGCCCCATAGGCAGGTGACGGATATCAGCCCCTGCAATAATGAATCCGTATGGATGAATTGGATAGGCAGGGTTGGGTGTAAGAATCAGATCCCCCGGCGATGTGATCGCCACAGCCAGGTGTGCCAGCCCCTCTTTGGAGCCGATAGTCGCAATGGCTTCCGTCTCAGGATCAAGATCAACATCAAATTTCCTTTTGTACCACGCACAGATGGCTTTGCGCAGACCGGGAATACCCTTTGACATTGAATAACGGTGATTACGCCCGTCCTGAGCCGCCTCGCAGAGCTTATCGACAATGTGTTGGGGTGTCGGTTGATCAGGATTGCCCATGCCAAGGTCAATAATATCGTGGCCAGCATGGCGCAGTTCCATCTTCAGTTGGTTAACAACAGCAAAAACATAAGGAGGAAGGCGCTTGATCTTTTCAAATTCACGCATGCTCAGATAGGCTCCCTGAAGTTACAAAACGGCTCAAAGCCATTGAA
>JAJRVG010000002.1 GCA_021545595.1 Zetaproteobacteria bacterium
CTTTGGTCTAATCTATGGTATCTGGAGTGCATGGCTGATCCAGTGGGGATGGCAGAGAAAGGACAACTGGCACTATCTGGCCTGGGTAACAGCTGGGGTATCAATCTCCATGATTTTTATAGCCCAGGGACGCAGCGGTTATCTGGTCGCTTTTGCCGTGCTCATTCTCATGGTATGGAAACTGTGGCTCAATCGACTCGGCTGGCATCTTCTTCTCTCTGCTGCCGCGGTGATGTTTGTCATCGTTACAATCATTGCACTGGGGCCAGCCAGGGAGCGTCTGCAGTGGACAGCAGACAGCATTAATGCCGTCTACCATGGGGACTTTCAGCATGCCGAAGCAAGATGGTCGCTCTGGTATGCTGCCTGGAAAGGGTGGCAAGACAATCCGATCCTTGGTGTTGGCACCGGAGGCTTCCCAACAACGGCTAAGAAAATTGCTGAATCAAAACCTGATCTGTTTTTCGGTGGTCCCTACCCGGCACATCCACACCAGATGTACCTTCTGGATCTGGTTCGCTGGGGACCAGCAGGCCTGCTCTTGCTTGTCATGTTTCTATGGCAATGGTTCGGGCTGGGTATCCGCAGAGACTGGAGCAGGGAAAACTATAGCAGCCTGATTGCACTATCGGCTGTCGGCATAGCAGTTCACGGCATCAGTGCCCCAAGCCTTGAGGAGTATTACAGCAGCGTGTATGCAACCCTGTTTCTTGCCACAGGCCTGGCCGCAATAAGCGGGGATAAAGAGAATGGATAAAAAAGAGTCTCAAGAGATCACCAATAGTGCATGGGAGAAACTTCGTCCGCTTCTGACCCATGAAATCAAAACCAGTGAAGACGACTGGGTACAGCGCTACTGCCCCGATGCCAGTGAGGTTGAAACATACTTCTGGGGAAGCCGTGACCGCTTTGCCATGCTTCTTCAACTACTCTCCAACCGTCTCCATAGTGGTGCATCCATACTGGATGCAGGTGCCGGTTATGGTGTGCAGCCCGCAGTGCTGAAAACAGCCGGGTTCGAGGCTTTTGCGTCAGATATCTATGATGGTGTCCAGCTCTATGAGCCGCTGGGCATTAAATACAAGCCCTGGCACCTGGAGGCAGAAGCAGCTCCATACCCGGACAACACATTTGATGCTGTAGTCCTCTCACAGACCATTGAGCACTTCACCTACTCCCCGCGCAAACCTCTGGAAGAGATGCTGCGCATCACAAAGCCCGGTGGCTACATTCTGATTGATGCGCCCAATATCGCAGCATTTAGGAATATATCCCGTCTACTGCGTGGGAAAAGTATCCATTGGGATATGAAAAAGCACTATCTGGAACAGGAGCCGTCCATTACAAATGGTACCCCCTACTACGATCGCCATAATCATGAGTACGCCATGCAGGACTTCCATGATATTGCCTCCTATTTTAACCTGGAGATGGTTGATAACGGCTACTTCTCCCCACTCAACTGGAAGATGAAGTCCCGGTTCGTCAATATGACATCTTATCTGCGGGATATTGTCCCACACTGGAGAAAGAGCCTGTATGCGATGTTCAGACTACCCACTTAGGTTCGATGTATATCTGAACGGCGCCCGACAAATAGCATAACCTTCTGGTGAACAGTTGCCGACACGCCTTTAACAAACAGAAGCAGGGATGGAAGCCGATCCTGACATGCCCGGCGAAAGGCCCACAGGGCCACAGTAAGCAGAAGAAACTGACCGAGCCACATTGTCCACCATGGAAGATGCCCGCTGTGTACCTGTTGCTGAAGCAGTATCTGGGCGTTATAGACCAGCAATAGAAGAGCCGTTCCCATAATATAGGAGCCCGCCTTCCCTGACCGCTTTGGTGCAAAGGAGAGCGGAAGACAGAAGAACAGCAATATCAAAACAGTTGTCGGTAATAGAAGTCTGCGATTAAGTTCCGCAATAGCATTCACCTTTTTTTTCTGAACAGCTGCATTCCAGAGTTCTGAAATGCCCATCTCAAATACGCGTGTACGCCACATCGGCACCTTCAGCAGCCCCAACTCTCCAAGATTAAGGGAAATCCGGTAACGATCAAAGGAGAGCGAGCGTAAATTTTCCATGGAACCCTCCAGACGGGTTCCGTTATAAAGCGTAAAGTTCATATTTTTACCGCTCTTTCCAATCTCTGCCAACTCAGCAACGTAAACAATCGAAGCTCCATACCGACGATCCTCTAACATAAATCCCTGCAATTGACCCTTATCATTTTCACCATCAACATATATGGTGAAATTTTCAATCTGGTGATTAAAACGCCGGGGATCAAATCCGGGGGTCGGCTTGGCTTTCTGGATCGCCATCAACAGGCCCTGAAAAGATTTTTGCCCCTCGGGCATCCAGTAGAGCGAGGTCATGGTCAGCAACAGCCAGATAATCACTGCCACAGCAAAAATAGGCCGAAGCAGACGAACATAAGATATGCCTGATGCCCGTAATGCATCCATCTCACTGTTCTGATAAAGTTTCAAAAACATCCCCTGCAGTGCAAAAAAGAACGCAATCGGGACAGTTATCACCAGAAAGTAAGGGATAATGGCCATCAGCATGGTTGCCATGATACTCCACTCAATACCTTTATTCGCAAACATGCCAAGCAGTTTAAGAGCACGTCCCAACAGCAGCACACCCGTAACAATAAAGAGGAAGCCCAGAAATGAGCCCGCCCAAAGGCGAAAGATGTAACGATCCAGAACCATGGGCTTAAGTATATCAGGGATTAATGATTTTATGCGATATTTTGTATTTTTTGAGTCTGAGCCGATCTGCTTCCAGCCATGGATGGCTGGCTTTAGTAAGCAAATCAAAATCGCATTTTTGGTTTGTGCCCCAAGCCACAGGCAGGACGCCTTGGGCGGATCAAACAAAAAGCGCCGCCCGAGCCGGACATATCCGCAACGCGCCGGTGTCTCGCTGCCGCTGCTTCCTTCCGGATCTGACGGGGTTCACGAAAACCAGCCGTGCGGTGCCCAACCCGGGCGACACGGGGCGTCCGCAAGTTGCCGGTAACAACAACTCAAACGGAAAACTTATACATCCGCACATAACGTGTGCTCCCCCCCATGGGCGGGGGCTTAGGCCAAGGCATGGATACCGTAGACCGTATCAATCAAACCATGGCGGAGAGAGAGGGATTGACTGCGGGCATCCTGCCCTTGCCTTTCAGGCGGCCTGTTGGCCGTCCAAATCGACAATCCTGTCAATTTGTCGAACCCGAACGAGGCTTCTCACCCTCTCTCCGGCAATCCGTGCATGGATGCCGCAGACCGTATCAATCAAACCATGGCGGAGAGAGAGGGATTCGAACCCTCGGTACCCTTACGAGTACACACGCTTTCCAGGCGTGCTCCTTCAACCACTCAGACATCTCTCCAGATGATCACCACCTTGCACAGAAGACGGCGAAGCATACAAATATGCACCATTAGAGCAAGAAACCAGTAGTAACTGCACACGGAAGTGCGGCGAGTGAATGAAATGAACTCGTAAGCGTAGGCGGACACGTGCCGCCGAAGCGATTAGAGGCAGAGACAGGAAGCCTCTGCCGTATTAAAAATCACTCCTCTTCAAATACACCAAGCTTGCGCAGGCGCGCTTCACGCTGTTTCAACAGCTCATGCTCTGAAATATTGAGGAGTTCTCTAAGCGCTTTATTCAATATTTCAGCCATCATATCAGCAGCAGCTTCAAGGTTACGATGTGCACCTTCAACGGGCTCAGGAATAATATCATCAATCAGCCCGAGTTCTTTCAGGTCGATGGCTGTTGGCTTAAGTGACTCAGCAGCCTGATCAGCAAAAGCACGATCACGCCAGAGAATTGCAGCACACCCCTCCGGAGAAATGACTGAGTAGATCGTCAACTGCTGCATAAAAAGCCTGTCTCCAACACCAATCGCAAGCGCTCCACCCGATCCACCTTCA
>JAJRVG010000088.1 GCA_021545595.1 Zetaproteobacteria bacterium
ATGGAAGGTTGAATATATCATGGGCTTTAGACTTTATTTTATCGATACTTAGAGCCAAATCAGTCAGGGCATTATCTCTGTATTGATTCTCATAGGAGCGTATGGATGTAAGCAGACTGCTATGACGTTGTGAAAAATGGTTAGCCAATCGATAGTCACCTGTAATGAGGAACTCTTTGACAGGTGTGATGCAGGCATTGACACCCAGTTCAATTGAATGCAATTCGTGGCTTTGGGTATTACTTTTTTCAATTATATTTGCCTCGAACTGCAGTTGATCCATATCTTCAAGAAGATCCCAGCCAAACAATGCCACCATAACAAATACGATGCTGAGCCATACTCCGATCTTTGCAGCTAAATACTTGCCCATGGGTTACCCGCCACGCCTGATTATCTGATGCCAGCCAGTCGCTGTTGCTGACGAATATAGGCAATAATATGATCTGTATCCTCCGGTGAAACACCAGCAATCGCCGGCATATTTCCGAAACTCCAGTGATGGCTCCGCACACCGCTGGTAACAGCCCGATGAAAACTGTAATCAGCATGATGCCCCGGCTTATAGATTTTATGGACAAGTGGGGGGGCCTGATTGCTGCCAGCCCCACCCTGCCCATGGCATGCTGCACATTTGGAGATGTAAATTGATTTTCCCAGTATTGGAGAGGCATTAGTTGAAGTATTCCCAGTATTGGACATTGGCTGAGACTTCTC
Source organism: Zetaproteobacteria bacterium (assembly GCA_021545595.1). Classification (GTDB taxonomy): domain Bacteria; phylum Pseudomonadota; class Zetaproteobacteria; order Mariprofundales; family Mariprofundaceae; genus WSZY01. The sequence goes on from JAJRVG010000088.1 coordinate 718, forward strand.
CTCACTGCATGCGTTTAACAGCAGAGTAAGAGCAACTATCAGCAATATCCTCAGAGTCATTGATTATCCCTGGGGAAATAGACGCCACCGAAATGCTTAGCTCCATCAGCGGTCTTAAACAGCACCATTAGCTGATGTTGCCCATCATGATCAAGATCATAGCCAGCCATATACCAGTCACCCATCCGCATCAGCATTTTGGATTCAGAATTTCCGTTCGGATGCGTCACTTTAGAGTTTATTATCAAGTCTGTCAGTGCCTTGCTATCCTTTTCAACTTTTACCATGACGTTATGCGTACCACCGTGCTGCATACTTTTTTTAACTTTCATCGCATGAAAAGTGACGGTAAAGCCATCGATCTCCTTTTTGGCAAGGAATGTGCCTTCCATCTTTTTCATATCACCCTGCATCTGATCATGACCCTGCATGGACTCTGAATGCATATCACCATGGCCTTTCATCTGATCATGACCCTGCATGGATTCTGAATGCTTATCACCATGGCCTTTCATCTGATCATGACCCTGCATGGATTCTGAATGCTTATCACCATGATGGCTATTGTTATGGCCGCCTCCGGCGATAGCAGGCTGAGATATGGCCATCGCTATGAGTCCTGCCATTATTATCGTTGTTTTTTTCATCTTTATTCTCCTTTGGTTCTAATAATCATAAAAATTTAGTGTTTATGTTCTAATATATAGGGTTGTGAGTCCTGATGAGTTTCAGAATCGCCCTGATGTTCCCAGCCATTTTCATCGTGCAGGGTGGAACAACTGCTGATCCAGGTGGTGGCTCAAATCATTGCGACCCCTGTAATTTTATTCATGCCCATCTCCTGTTTCTCTTCTTGCTTCTTTCCATTGCAGTACCAGACCGTAAATCACGGGAAGCACCAGCAGACTTAAAATAGTGGCTGTGAACATGCCGCCGATCATCGGGGCAGCGATGCGCTGCATCACATCCGAGCCTGTACCACTGCCCCACATAATAGGGACCAGGCCGGCGATCACGGCTGTGGCTGTCATGGCGATAGGACGCACACGCTGTGTGGTGCCGGATGAGACGGCCTGCATAACTTCACTGGCACTTAAATGTCCTTTTTTCTCAGCACGCAGTCTGGCGACAGATTGATCAATGAACGTCATCACCAACACCCCGATCTCTGCCGAAACACCCGCCAGTGCGATAAAACCAACCGCTACTGCAACAGACATGTTGTAGCCAAGAAACCAGACCAGCCAGAAGCCGCCAATCAACGCAAACGGGATGGACAGCATCACCACAGCCGGTGCGACAAAGTTACGGAAGTTGAAATAGAGCAGTAGAAAAATGGTAAGCAGTGTCACGGGGACTACTACTCTCAATCGTGCTTCCGCACGCTCCATATATTCAAACTGCCCGGACCAGACCAGTGAATATCCTGCGGGAATCACAACTTTCTCCTCCACCAGTTTTTTTGCATCAGCCACGTAACCACCAATATCTGATGTCTTGATATCGACATAAATCCAGGCATTGGGTGTCGCGTTTTCCGTTTTGATCGATGGCGGCCCCCGGCGCAAATTCAAATCTGTTACCAGTGACAACGGAATCTGTGCACCTGTCGGTGTTGGAATCAATACCCGTTTCAGAGCCTGCATATTATCGCGCAGTTCACGTGGATAGCGGATATTGATCGGGTAGCGTTCCAGACCCTCCACTGTTTCACTGACATTCATGCCGCCAATGGCTGATTGAATGACATCCTGAACATCACCCACTGTCAGGCCATAGCGAGCGGCCTCTTCACGCTTGATGTCAAAATCGAGGTAATAACCACCAGCAGCCTTATCAGCAAAAGCCGACAGGGTGTCAGGGTGCGTTTTCAACGCCTGCTCAATATCACCGGCGACCTTTTCCAGCACATTCAGATCAGAGCCTGATACTTTGATGCCGATCGGTGTTTTGATACCGGTGGAGAGCATGTCGATGCGGGTTTTGATCGGATAGGTCCAGGCATTGGCCACTCCCGGAAATTTGATGGCCTCATCCATTTCACCCATCAGTTCTTTGGTCGTTTTGGAAGGGTCCGGCCACTGATCTTTCGGTTTCAGACGAATGGTGGTTTCCAGCATCGATAGAGGAGCAGGGTCAGTGGCTGTCTCTGCACGGCCAACCTTACCGAATACATGATGCACTTCCGGGAACGTTTTTAAAATTTTATCGGTCTGTTGCAACAGCTCTTTGGCTTTGGTGATTGAGATGCCGGGGTAAGTGGTGGGCATATAAAGCACGTCACCTTCATCCAGCGGCGGCATAAATTCTGAACCCGTATTCATCACAGGGTAAGCCGTTGCTGCAAGCAGTAACAGGGCTATTACAATTGTGGCGGCTCGCAATCGCATTGCCAGCGCCAGCAGAGGTGCATGCAGGCGTTTCAGCCATACATTCAGAACGTTGTGCTCTTCACTGGGGATTTTACCACGAATCAACAGGCCCATCAGCACGGGCACCAGAGTCACGGCCAATAGTGCGGCAGCAGCCATCGCATAGGTTTTGGTAAATGCAAGCGGTGCAAACAGACGCCCCTCCTGAGCCTGCAGTGTAAACACAGGCAAAAAGGAGACCGTGATAATCAGCAGACTGAAAAACAGGGCAGGGCCCACCTCTTTGGAAGCTGCACTTACAGCATCCCATCGAGCCCGGAGATCTGGATTGTTCCCCAGTTTCTCAAGATGTTTGTGGGCATTTTCAATCATCACGATGGCGCCATCAATCATCGCTCCGATGGCAATAGCAATGCCACCAAGGCTCATGATATTAGCCGACAGGCCCTGCCATCCCATAATCAGAAAGGCGATCAGGATGCCGATAGGCAGGCTGATAATGGCAACCAGTGCGCTGCGTGCGTGCATCAGGAAAATCAGGCAGATAATGGCCACCACAATGGATTCCTCAATCAGCTTTTCGGCCAGATTATCCACGGCTCTTTCGATGAGGTCACCACGATCATAAACCGGAACAATTTCAACCCCTTCAGGCAGCCCTTTTTTCAGCTCTTCCAGCTTTTCACGAACCCGTTCAATGGTGGCCAGGGCATTTTCGCCAAAGCGCATGATGATCACACCACCTGCAACTTCCCCCTCACCATTCAGATCGGCCAGCCCACGACGCAGTTCCGGTCCCAGATGAATGTTGGCGATCTGCTTGAGGAAAATGGGTGTACCCTGATCACCCACACCAACAGGGATCATCTCCAGATCATGAAGACCCTTGATGTAGCCCAGGCCCCGCACCATGTATTCAGTTTCACCCATTTCAATCAGTCGGCCACCCACATCATTATTGGATCGTTGAATCGCATGTTTGATTTTGGAGAGTGGAATATTGTAGGCCAGCAGTGCATCAGGATTCAGCTCCACCTGATACTGTTTCACAACACCACCAATCGAGGCGACTTCCGATACACCTTTCACGGTTTGCAGGGGATAACGTAGATACCAGTCCTGAATAGATCGCAGATGTGACAGGTCATGCTTGCCGGATCTATCTACCAATGCATATTCGTAGACCCAACCTACACCGGTAGCATCAGGCCCCAGTTTGGGTGAAACACCGGAGGGAAGGCGATCAGCAGCATAGTTAAGATATTCGAGCACACGTGTCCGCGCCCAATACATATCCGTGCCATCCTCAAAGATGACATAGACCATTGAGAAGCCGAAGAATGAGTAGCCGCGCACCACCTTGGTGTTGGGTACAGAGAGCATCGCAGTGGTCAACGGATAGGTCACCTGATCTTCCACCACCTGCGGTGCCTGACCGGCAAAATTGGTGAAAACAATCACCTGCACATCGGAAAGGTCAGGAATTGCATCCAGTGGCGTGGATTTCATGGCCTGAAAACCTGCAAATGAGACAAGCAGGGTGGCAATCAGTACCAGAAAACGATTTTTTATCGAAAGATCAATCAGTGCACGGATCATGAATGGCTACTCTGTAGCTGGTGAGATGTGAGGGGTAAGGGGTAAGGGGTTTTACTTTTCACTCTTTACTCCTGA
>JAJRVG010000010.1 GCA_021545595.1 Zetaproteobacteria bacterium
GCCAGCTACAACACCTCCCCTGTCTGGGCCCCCCATGGTGACCGTATCGCATTCATCACGCTAAAACAGTGGGAGTATGCACTGGCAACCGTTCATGTTGATGGAAGCGGTCTTCGTTACCTTGTCACCGGTCAACGCATTGAGTCTCCAGCATGGTCTCCGAACGGACAAATGTTACTCTATTCAGCTGAAAACAGCGGTGTTCGTCGCATCTACAGAATTCCCGCATGGGGTGGAAAATCTGAACCGATCACTGCTGGAAATATTGATGCATCCGATCCTGCATGGTCCCGCTGAGAAGATAATAAATATCCACGCTAGACAGCACGAAAGGATTGGTGTTCAATTCAGACACTATTTAATATGATTAGCAAACCAGTTTGGGAGGATTCCAATGAACCAATTTTCAAAATTTACTATCGTGGCACTGGCAGCAGCTGCACTTCTGTTTGTCGGTTGTGCAAAAAAAGAGGTTGTCAGTAGCGAAAGTGGCCCGTCCACACAGCCTGTAAGCAGTGTGGCAGATAGTGGCATGGCAGAGAAACCATCGGCGGGTGCCGTCTACTTTGCGTTTGACCAGTCAGACCTTGATGGGGCAAGCACTGCAACTCTGGCCGGTTATGCAGCATGGCTGGGTGACCACAGTGATGCCTCCATCACTATTGAAGGTAACTGTGACGAACGTGGCAGCCGTGAATACAACCTGGCACTGGGGCAGCGCCGAGCCGACAGTGTTAAAGACTACCTTGTGTCAAATGGAGTAAATGCTTCCCGCATTGATACCGTCTCTTTCGGTGAAGAGCGACCTGCATGTGATGGGTCGGGTGAAGCTTGCTGGGCACAGAATCGCCGTGCGGACATCGTTAGCCGCTAATAACAGGCAGTTGACTGAAATGAAGCGGCCACCGGTTTTTCCGGTGGCCGCTCTTTTTGTACTGCTACTTCTTTCTGGCTGTGCCGGAAAGGGTGGAGCTTCATGGGAGCAGGACAGAACCCAGGTCATGGAGTCTCTTCAGCAGGCCGAAGGTGAACAGGCTGCGGTCAAAGTAACACTGGATCAGATGGAGAAGCGTATTGCCGAGCTGGGAAAACAGCTCGAAAAGCAGTTGAAACTGAACAGTGAACTCTCCGCCAGGCTTAATGCCATGCAAAAAAGCAGCACTTCAGGTAAGAAAAGCACCTCCAGAACTGGCAGCAGCAAGCAGAAACACCTTACAAAGAAACTGAAAAAGATTGAATTAAGCATTCACGCTGCTGCCAAAAAGGAGTCCGCTTCAACAACGGCGGCCAATCCTGAAAGTGAAAAAAATGCATACACCTCGGCCTATCTGGCTCTAAAAAGTGGCCGTTATGATGAAGCCTCCCAGGCCTTTAAAACACTGCTGCTTAAACACCCTCAGGGTGAGTATGCCGATCAGGCCAGCTACTGGTTGGGAGAGAGCTATTTTGCCCAGCAGAAGATGAAAAAGGCGATTAAAGCCTTCAAGAGCGTAGCCAACAACTACCCCGATAGTGCCAAGCACCCGGCAGCACTGCTGAAGCTTGCCTCTGCATACCAGGAGACCGGCCATAAGGGTGATGCCAAGGCCGTTCTGCAGCGGCTGATCAGGGAGCACTCAAGCTCCAACGCCGCAGGACAGGCCCGCAGCAGGCTAAAAATCATCGAAGCGGGGCGCTGACAATAGAACTCTCTTCCAAATCACTTCGGATTCATGAAATTTATCAGAGTATTCAGGGTGAAAGCACATTTGCCGGCACACCCTGTACGTTCATTCGACTGGCAGGTTGCCCGCTGAACTGTCTCTACTGCGACACACCACAGGCAATCCCAACAGATTCAGGCAGCAACTTCCCCATTCATGAGATTGTAGAAAAAGTGAAAGCATTCGGCCATCCACTGGTTCTTGTAACCGGAGGGGAGCCACTGGCACAACGAAATGTAATCGAACTGCTTAAGGCTCTGCTCAAAGAACCGGCAAACATCCAGCTGGAGACAGCTGGCATACATGATCTTAGCAGCGTTCCTAACGGGATTTCGATCATCATGGATATCAAAACACCGGGAAGTGGCGAAGTGGCACGAAACCGCTGGGAGAATATCTCCCATCTCAAGGCAGGTGATGAGATTAAATTTGTAATCAATGATCGCAGTGATTATGAGTGGGTCAAAAAAGTGATCCGCGACCGATCTCTGGCAGAGCTGAAAATCCCCCTTCTTCTCTCGCCAGTCTGGAAGCAGCTGCCTCCGGCAACAGTTGCAGCGTGGATACTTGAAGACCGGCTTCCGGTACAGCTGCAGATTCAGCAACATAAATACATCTGGGGAGATAAGGTGACCGGCGTATGAGCAGTAGAGAACATGCGGTTGTTCTTCTTTCAGGCGGGCTCGACTCCAGCACTGCGCTGGCGTGGGCTGTTAGAGAGATGGGCTGGAAATGCCATAGCGTTGCCTTTGATTATGGCCAGAGGCATCGAATTGAACTTAAAGCATCTGAAAATGTTGCGAATTCACTAGGCATTGATGATCATCGAACCATCAGGGTTGATCTGGCTGCAATTGGTGGCTCGGCACTGACCGGGAATATCGATGTTCCAAAAGACCGGCATCAGGGGAGTGCTATTCCCATCACCTATGTGCCGGCCCGGAATATGATCTTTCTCTCCATGGCGGTTGGTATGGCGGAAACGGTTGGCGCTTCAAAAATTGTTATTGGTGCCAATGTTGTTGACTATTCCGGCTATCCGGACTGCCGTCACGAATTTCTTGAATCCTTTGCCACAACGGCAACACTGGGCACCAAAATGGGTGCCGAAGGATCTGCTGTTAAGATTGTTGCCCCACTGCTGAAGCTGAACAAATCAGAGATTATTGAGCTTGGGTTAAGGTTAAGGGTGGATTACAGCCTCACCCACTCCTGCTATGACCCGCTGCCGAATGGTATGCCCTGCGGGCACTGTGATTCGTGCCTTTTCCGCAGAGATGGCTTTGCCCGCCTGTCCAAATCTGATCCTCTCGTTTATCCTGATTGATTTTCTGATGTTTCTCTGTTGCTATGTATAGAACGGGTGATAAAATATTTTCTTCACTGGGGGACAGAAACAGGTGGGAGCGATCTGAATGGAGAAATCTGTGAGCCGCATTTGTATTTGGCTTACCCTGCCGATTGTTCTGTTGTCATTTTCCTCACTCTCCTCTGCGGATGAGCACTCCCCGGGAATTTCGAGCAAGGTACTCAAGGCGTGGCTCCTTCCCCAGGTATCCTACCCCGAGAATAATCCCTACCAGAAAGCTGTTGAAAACCTTGGTAAACAGCTCTTTTTCGATCCACGTCTGACGGGAGACCGTACCCTCTCCTGTGCTGCCTGCCACTATCCAGGCACAGGGTGGAGTGATCCTCTGTCAAACAAAAACAGAGAGGGTCAGGTAATGGATCGAAATACGCCCGCATTGATCAACATGGCGTTTCAAAAGCATTTCTTCTGGGATGGACGGGGTACAACACTGGAAGATACCATCAGGGTACATCTGCAGGAACTCTCAATTAAGATGGCGAATACTCCCGCACTTCCATCAACTTATCAGCAGAAATTTCAGCACGCTTTTGGCTCACCTGAGATTACATCCGACAGTATTGCCAAGGCTATTGCCAACTTCCTGCGCACCATTATCGTCAACGATTCACCATTTGACCGCTGGATTTCCGGAGACAGGTCAGCAATCTCCCAATCTGCCAGAAAAGGATTTCTGCTCTTCACCGGCAAGGCAAAGTGTGCCGGTTGTCACAACGCGCCCAACTTCAGTGACTCGGAGTTTCATAACACCGGTATCAACTCACTGGATCCCGGACACTTTGATGTTTCCGGCAATCCGGAAGACCGAAACCATTTTCGTACCGCTTCCCTTCGTCAGATATCCCGTACACCTCCCTAC
>JAJRVG010000089.1 GCA_021545595.1 Zetaproteobacteria bacterium
CGGCAAGGCATGTACGCCGGAGAATCCTATGGGCTCATGCATGGTCTCGTCTGAAGGTGCATGTGCCGCATACTGGTCTTACGGACGTTTCCGGCAGGCGGAGGCAGCATGAATAAAAAAGCCCGCCGTTTCCCAGCACACATTGATATGAAGAATGGCAGGGTGGAGATGACGCATGGCAGTGGTGGCCGCGCCATGGCGCAGTTGATTGAAGAGCTGTTTATTAAGCACTTTGATAATGAGCTTTTGCGTCAGGGTAATGATCAGGCACTGTTCGTGATGGATGCCGGGCGTATGGTGATGGCCACAGATGGGCATGTTATTTCACCGCTCTTCTTTCCGGGTGGTGATATTGGCTCACTGTCAGTACATGGAACTGTAAATGATGTGGTGATGTCCGGCGCAAAGCCACGCTATCTGTCTGCCAGTTTTATACTTGAAGAGGGTTGTCCTCTGGCTGATCTTGAGCGGATCGTTATCAGTATGGCCAAAGCAGCGACTGAGGCAGGCATTCTGATTGTGACCGGTGATACCAAAGTGGTGGAGAAGGGCAAAGGTGATGGTGTTTTTATCACCACGACCGGAATCGGCATGGTGCCTGAAGGGATCAATATATCCGGTGACAGGGCGGAACCTGGTGATCTGATTCTGGTCAATGGCACGATGGGCGACCACGGCATAGCGATCATGTCCAGCCGTGAAGGCCTGGAGTTTGAAACAGAGATAAGATCAGACTCCGCAGCTCTGCACAGCCTGGTTTCTGAAATGGTAGCAGCAGTTCCTGAGATTCACTGCCTGCGTGATCCGACACGAGGCGGCCTGGCCACAACATTGAATGAACTGGCGCAGCAGTCAGGCGTGGGCATGCAAATTCGGGAAGAGGTGATTCCCGTGAACCCGGATGTACTGGCAGTCTGCGAGTTGTTGGGTTTGGATCCGCTCTATGTTGCCAATGAGGGAAAGCTCATCTGCATCTGTAGGGCTGATGATGCGGATACTCTCCTGACTGTGATGAAAAAGCACCCTCTGGGCAGAGAAGCGGCCGTGATTGGCGAAGTGGTCAAAGATGAACACTGTTTTGTACAGATGGAGACTGCATTTGGAGGCAGTCGCATGGTTGACTGGCTGGCTGGCGAGCAACTGCCAAGAATCTGCTGATGAGCCGGTTTTGTTCCCTGTTACGTTATTTCTCGCTCATGTGCGCCGGGCACACATCGCTCGAAATGCCTTGCAATGTAGCAAAATCGGCCACATCAGTTCAGGTGATAGCGGACTGATGCGAATTCTTCTCCTGACCCACACGTTAAATAGCCGGATACAACAGCTGTTTGTGGAGCTTAAGAAGAGGGAGTGTGAGGTTGCCGTGTTGCAGGCCGGTGCTGCAGTGGATACGGACAATAGTTGGGTATCTGTTGAATTTCCTCTATGTGATACAACGAGATTCACACTTAATCGTACAGAAAAGAAGCGAAACAGCTTTACAGGAAGTTAATTTGGCAATCGAACGATTTGAATATGGAGGGGTTGAAGCAGAGCCCCCTGATTGCAGTGGGGCTGAGATGGCAGGGCAATCTGTTCGAGTGCGTGGTGTGGTGCAGGGGGTTGGCTTCCGTCCTTTTGTGGCAACAATAGCCCGTGAACTGGGTTTGTCAGGGATGGTCCGGAATGATGCTGAAGGTGTGATGATTCATGTCTGGGGCAGACAGGTACAGATCAGTAAATTTATTACTATGCTGAAGAGGGATATGCCTCTGCTTGCACAGGTTTATGCTGTTGAAGCAGAGCCTCTTCTGATGCCATGTGAACATGATGGTTTTGAAATTGCTGCCAGCAGTGACGGTGAAACGCGCACAGGTGTAGCGGCTGATGCAGCGACATGCCCGGCATGCCTGGATGAGATATTTGATCCGGAGAATCGGCGTTACCGTTATCCTTTTACCAACTGTACGCATTGCGGCCCGCGTCTCTCCATTATTCGTGAAGTACCCTATGATCGTAAGAATACGAGCATGTCACTCTTTAAGATGTGCCCGGCATGCCAGGCGGAGTATGATGATCAGCATGACCGTCGATTTCATGCACAGCCCAACGCCTGCCCTGTATGTGGGCCAAAACTCTGGCTGGAAAACAGTTCCGGAGAGGTGGTTGCTGGAGATACTCATGGGGATGTGATCTCAACGGCGGCCAGATGGATTCAGGATGGTAGGATTATTGCAGTTAAAGGGGTTGGAGGCTTTCATCTGGCTTGTGATGCTACCAGCGAAACAGCTGTTGAGCGCCTGCGTGAGAGAAAAAAACGTTATCACAAACCTTTTGCGTTGATGGCAAGAGATGAGCGGCAGATACGGGCTTATGTTACAATCTCTAATCAGGAACGGGCACTGCTGAAGAGTAGTGAATCACCGGTTGTCCTGTTATCTGTCAGGTGTGACGCCTCTGATGTGGTGGCCACTGGTGTGGCAGCGGGCCATGACACATTGGGATTTATGCTCCCTTACACACCACTGCACCATCTGCTGATGCAGGCGCTTGATACTCCGATTGTGCTTACCTCAGGTAATGTCAGTGATGAACCACAGTGCATTGATAACAGTGATGCGAAAGAGCGCCTGAATAAAATTGCTGACGGTTATTTGCTGCATGATCGGGATATTGTTAACCGTCTGGATGATTCAGTTGTACGCATGATCAATGGGAAGCCCCGGTTATTGCGTCGGGCGCGGGGTTATGTACCTGCAGCACTTGTTTTGCCGGAAGGTTTTGAGCGGGCGGATTCAGTATTGGCCATGGGTGGCGAGTTAAAAAACAGCTTCTGCATGGCCAGGCATGGCCAGGCAGTGGTTTCCCAGCATATGGGTGACCTGGAGAATGCCGGGACACTTCGTGACTACCAGCAAAATCTTGACCTCTACCGGCAGTTATATGACTTTGATGAAAAGACGGTTGCTGTGGACATGCATCCCGGATATTTCTCGACACAGTTGGGCGAAAAGCTGGCCGCGCAGCAAGAGAGGCCACTGGTCAAGGTTCAGCATCACCATGCCCACATCGCCGCCTGCATGGCAGAGCATGGCGTTTCATTGGGAGAAAAAGTAGTTGGTGTAGCACTCGATGGTTTGGGCCTTGGAGAGGATGGTAATCTCCGGGGCGGCGAATTTCTGTTGGCCGGTTATGTTGACTGCATACGTGTTGGAACCATTCAATCGGTGGCCATGATCGGCGGTAGCAAAGCCATATATGAACCCTGGCGGAACAGCTACGCACATCTTCATGCAATCGGCTGGCAGCAGATTCAAAAGTGCTATGCAAATCTGGATGCAATCAGATATCTGGCTGACAAGCCTCTAAAGGTAATTGATAAAATGATAGAGCGGGGGATCAATTCACCGCTGGCCTCATCAACTGGTCGCCTGTTTGATGGTGTGGCGGCACTGTTGGGGATATGCAGGGAACAAGCAGGTTTTGAAGGAGAGGCAGCCATGCAGTTGGAGGTGGCAGCGAACAGGGAGTTTGAAAGTGAAACCGAAGCTGCTTATCCGGTTAGAGTCAGTGATGTTGAAGGGCTGCCGACAATGATATGGGAGCCGATGTGGATCGCTCTGCTTGAAGATTTGCAGAGCGGCACTGCCCGGGATCGAATCGCTGCACGTTTTCACCACGGCCTGATTCGAGCTGTTTCTGACCAGGCCGTGAAACTGGCGAGGGAGTATGGTGTTGAAACCATTGTACTTAGCGGCGGTGTTTTTCAGAACCGGCTGCTGCTTGAGGGTGTAAACCAGGGGGTGTTGCAGGCTGGCTTGAGGGTGCTCGCACCGGAACAGTTTCCTGCCAATGATGGCGGCATCTCGCTTGGACAGGCGGTCATTGCAGCAGCACAGGGCGCTTAGGGGAAGCTCCGTTACTGTAAACTTACGTTCCACTTCAGTGTCGATCTCTTGTATGTAGTAAGCAGTGCGGTCTGGTCGATTGTTTCCAGCCTGTTGTTAAATAAAAGAAATCATATTTAGTATGAAGCGTGTATTGGTTGCCCCGACAACCTGATTCTGATCGGTGGTGAGAGGAAGATCGTATTCGCGGAGGCATCTCCAATACCGGAAGTTCTCTGTAAAGCAGTCAGATTTTTGAGGCCAGTTTGATAAGCTTTTCTATTTCCTGATGCAGCTTTTTACGGCCTATCAGCAGTCTCAGATGCCCACCACCATGTTTGTGCCACAGGTGGGCGGCCCGAATGCCAGCCAGAAGCAGGGCGCGAACCCTGTTGGTATTGATGCTCTGTTTGAGGTGTTCCGGCTTACCACGTACAATAATACTGGGTTTCAGTGTGCTTATGGTGCTGCCATAGAGATCAGCAATGCCGCCAATGACACTCTCATGGGTGACCCTGCCGAAATATTCTGATTGCTTCTTAATACGTGTCATGCCGTCACTGATGGCCGTAAGCATCTCCTTCTTTTTGCCCAGCTTTTTCTCCAGAGCAATCAGGCCTGCAGCATAGGTCATCAGTGGCTTGGCCCGCTCCATCTGGCTGCCGCCCAGCAGTTTTTCAGAGATGTGAAGTCCTGTCTGGAGCTGGTGGATATCACCATAAACTCTCACAATATCCTCACTGTTTTCAGTAAAAAGGCTCTGTATAATGGTGTTGAAATCATCCTCATCACAGAGCCCTGTTCGGGCAATTCGGTCCACCATTGAGACAGACTGCACCATAGCAGCCAGTGCAATGGCCCGGTTAGCTTGCGCTGTCGCCCGGGTTGCGTGAATTTGTGTACTGTTCGGCATGGGGCTATTGTGAACACTCTGCAAAAGGGCGTCCATTCCCTTTTACAGGACGCTCGAGAAAAAGCGTGGTTTTACTCAAGCTTACAACATCAAACACGAAAGTTTGCTGTTGTCAGCCCATCCATAGGCTGTACGAATGCAGAGCGTTCATTGTGGCGTTACCATGCTATTGTCTCAAGCCTTGGAGTTGATTATTGGATAATCTTTTTGAATCTGTTCGTAACGCTTTTCTTGCCACCGATGTGGAGAGGAAGCTTCTGCTCACAAGAAGGGCTGCGGCTGCCTGTAGAAAGGGTGAGTCAAAGCCCGGTGAGTTTGGAAAGCCTGTTGCCGTGGAGCATCCGGGAAGGCCAGGTCTGCCAGAGCTTGTACGAGCCAAGTATCTGCCCAAACGTGGCTTCGGCACACAAGAGGGGCGGGCAATCATGATGCACGCCATTGCCCACATTGAATTCAACGCCATTAATCTGGCTCTGGATGCTGTGCAGCGATTTGATGGTATGCCTGAGCAGTTCTACGCCGACTGGCTGCGTATTGCCGGGGAAGAAGCCTACCATTTTGAGCTGGTGCGGGCTCATATGCGCCAGCTTGGTGCCGACTATGGTGATTACAGTGCCCACAATGGCCTCTGGGAGATGTGCGAAAAGACGGCTCATGATCTGTTAATCCGTATGGCGCTGGTGCCGAGAGTGCTGGAGGCACGGGGTCTTGATGTAACACCCGGTATTCAGAAAAAACTTGCCCAGGTAGGCGATCACAATGCTGTCAGTCTGCTTGATATTATTCTACGTGATGAGATCGGCCATGTGGAGATCGGCAACCGCTGGTTTCGCTATTGTTGTAGAGAGCGCGGCCTGAAGCCTGAATCGATCTTTTTTGAACTGTTGGATGAGTATTACCCGAAAGGTCTGATGGGGCCGTTTAATCTGGGAGCACGCGAGAAAGCAGGTTTCTCCGAGTATGAGTTGGGGCTGTTGACCAGGCCCTAAGGATTGATTTTTCAGGGGTTGGTCGCCCATCCCCTTTTTGCGGGATGTCCACACTATTAAATAAGCAACAGTCTTATGGATTGGTCTATTGAGGCTCAAAATATTTTTATGCCATAAAGAAAATCGGAAGGGTTGTCTGTGCAAATAGATTTACCGGTCGAGGTTCTCATGTCTGCAGATAATAAACACCTGTCTCTATGCATGCAGGGATGGTTTCGGGAGAGAATATGCTAGACACAGATGGATCAACTATTCTGATTGTCGATGATGATGTTGTAAACCAGCATCTGTTTACTGTTATTCTGGAGGAAGAGGGTTATCTGGCTGAAGGGGTCGGGAGTGGTGAGGAAGCACTTGAAAGGGTGGCAATTCAGGCTCCGGATATCATCCTGCTTGATGTAATGATGCCCGGAATCAATGGCTTTGAGGTTGCCCGAAAGCTGAAAGAGAACCGGAAGAGTGAATCTATTCCCATCATCATGATCACATCACTGCATGACCGGAAATCACGTGAACGGGGGCTGCTTCAGGGGGTTGAGGAGTTCATCACCAAGCCGATAAATCCAAAAGAGCTGAAAATGCGGGTGCGCAACCTGCTTCGGCTGAAGCTGGCCAACGATATTCTGACAAATCACAATGCAGTGCTGGAGGAGGAGGTGCGCCGGCGCAGCAAGGAGCTTTTCACCTCTTTTGAAGAGGCATTGCATATGCTGATGCGAGCTACAGAGCATCGTGATGGTGAGACCGGAGCACATGTGCAGAGAATCAGCCACTACACCAGAGCATTGGCGACTTTCCTCGGCATGGATTGGCAATACTGCGATACTATCTTTCTGGCAAGCCCGATGCATGATATCGGCAAGATCGGTATTCCGGATCAGATTCTGCTAAAACCGGGGGAGCTAAAACCCCATGAGTGGGAGGTGATGCAGACACATACGACGATCGGTGCAGAGATCCTGGCCGGTGGCAGCTCCCCCTACATGCAGATGGGGCAGGAGATTGCACTCTCCCATCATGAGCGCTGGGATGGAAGAGGGTACCCTCACAAGCTTGCCGGTGAGGATATTCCACTCTCTGCACGCATGATGAGTATCTGCGATGTCTATGACGCGCTTCGCAGCAAACGACCCTATAAGCCCGGTTATGATCATACCGAAGCCATCGATATTATCCGCGATGGCGACGAACGCGTTAAGAGCTCCCATTTTGATCCCGGTATTATGGATACATTTCTCTCCAGAGATGCTGACTTTGATGAAATTTACAACTCAATGAGTGATTAATAGAAACAAAAAAACTTGTGGAATTATTAATGGCTGCTTTCGGCCTGTTCTGTTGAAAAAATACTATTGATCGCCCTCATCCAATCAAAACAGAGTCCTACAGAGGGGTTTAATTTCAGGATGTTTACCGAGATCGGGTGTTTCACTGGCTCAACTATTACTCTGATATACGGTAACAGTTTCTGCCCTCTTTTTTGGCCTGATACATGGCAATATCGGCTCTGTTTATAATGTTTTCCATGTTACCATTATCTGGAGATACCAGGTGGATACCGATGCTTACACCCAGGGTATATTGGGATTTCTTCAGAGGCAGAGGCTGACCGATGGTGGCAATTACTTTTTCAGCCATCTTGCAGGCAGCCTCTTCAGAGGCAACGTCAACAAGGATGATGCTGAATTCATCACCCCCAAGACGAGCCACAGTATCTGTTGCCCGGACACATTGCAGCAGACGTCTGCCTACCTCAATAAGCGCCTGATCACCCCACTCATGCCCCAGTTGATCATTGATCGATTTGAAGTAGTCAAGATCAAGTGCCAGCAGTGCGGTCAACTTCCTGTTGCGATGAGCATGGGCCAGACCTTGCTCCAGTCGATCATAAAACAGTGCGCGGTTGGGTAACCCGGTAAGATGGTCGTGGTAGGCCATTTCCCTGATCTTCTCTTCTGCCTGCTTACGTTCGGTAATGTCGCGAACCATGGCCAGCATCAATAATTGATCTCCCAGTTGGAGTGAAGAGGCAGATATCTCAGCAGGTAACACAGCACCACTTTTAGTTTTGCAATGAAGTTCACTGGTATAACCCTTGCCCAGCTTAAAGACTTCATTGGCAAAATCAGACAGTTGATCCATCTCTTCCGGATGCACTGCGCTCATCGGCATGCCTTTTAAGCCGTCGATACTGTAGCCAAGAAGCTCGGCGGCTTTTGGATTGACATCTACGATCTTGTCATTGGACGGGTCAACGATGAAGATCGCATCATTGGCAGCATCAAAGATACTTTTCATCTGTCTTTCGCTTTTTTTTAGCAACTCTTCGGCCTGTTTACGTTCGGTAATGTCCAATGTCGTGCCAATGGATCGCAGAGGTGTGCCGTC
>JAJRVG010000090.1 GCA_021545595.1 Zetaproteobacteria bacterium
GGAAGGCTGAGGTTCTACCATTGTACCACACCCGCGGTCACTGAGGCCCAGACCTCAGCCTGTTAGCTGGTGGAGAGGGTTGGATTCGAACCAACGTAGGCGTAGCCAGCAGATTTACAGTCTGCCCCCTTTAACCACTCGGGAACCTCTCCCAACTATCGCTCTCCATCCAAGCAGTGGCTATTAAAAAGCCGCTCAAAGGGCGCGCGATAATGCACGATTGCCACACAGTGTCAACCAGTGCATGCAATCGAGAAAAAAATGGAGCCGGCAACAGGAGTCGAACCCGTGGCCTGCTGATTACAAATCAGCTGCTCTACCAACTGAGCTATGCCGGCTAAATTTAATCATGATGGGCGGCGCATCATACCGAGCAGACATGCAAACTCAAGCGTTAGAACAACATGCGTGCAAAAGTGCCTGAAAAGCCAGTTAAAGATGCCCGTGTCTGACTCCAAAAAATTATTGGTCGAATGCCTCACCCCATAAAAGTCACGGATCATGACAGGCTCTCTGTATGGCGGCAAACAGACATTGAGAATGCCAGATTATGGCCGCAGGGCCTTGATACCTTTTCGAATCCGGGCCAAAGACTCCTCTCTGCCCAAAAGCTCAAGTGTCAGGTCAATCGGTGGAGAAACAGGGCCTCCCGACAGAAGAATCCGGATCGGCTGAGCCAGCTTGCCCATGTTGACCCCCGCCGTCTCACAGATCGAAGCAATCACGGCATGGACACTCTCTGCGTTCCACTCCGATAGAGCTTTGGCTTGTTCCGCAAATGCTTCCAGTAGTGACCATGTTGTATCCTTGAAATTCTTCTTAACAGCTTTCTCAACATACCCTGTTGGAGCCTCGTAGAAAAAGCGCGCACCGTTTGCCAGCTCCACCAGATTCTTTGAACGCTCCTGCAGTGAGGCAATAACCGCTGTCAGGTCAGGGCCTTCACCAGGCTCAATATCCATCAGATCAGAAACCGGGCCAGCAAGCTCCGAAGGATGGCTCTCACGCAGATAGTGTCCGTTGAGCCAGTCCAGTTTTGTCTGATCAAAACGTGCAGCCGCTTTGCCGACCTGAGTCAGATCAAACAGTTCAATAAGCCTCTCCATTGAGAAGACCTCTTCATCACCATGCGACCACCCTAACCGTGCCAGATAGTTGTTAACTGCCGCAGGCAGGTAGCCCTGCTCACGGTATTCCGTAATTGCCACAGCGCCATGCCGCTTGGACATCTTGGCACCATCCGGGCCATGAATCAGCGGGATATGAGCAAATTGAGGCACAGGCAGGCCCAATGCCTCATACAGTTGAATCTGGCGAGGTGTATTGTTCAGATGATCCGAGCCGCGCACCACGTGAGAGATGGCCATCGCCGCATCATCAGCCACTACGGCAAGGTTGTAGGTCGGCGTACCGTCCGAGCGCACCAGAATCAGATCATCAAGCTCTTCATTGGGGAAACAGACATCACCCAGTACCAGGTCGCGTACAATCGTCTCCCCCTCATCGGGAGAGCGAAACCTGACCACAAACGGCTGACCGGAAGGGCGATCAGAACGATGTCGACAACGGCCATTATACATTGGCTTTTTGCCCGCTACGCGCTGTGTCTCCCGCATCTCATCAAGCTGCTCCCTGCTACAGTAGCAGCGATAGGCATGCCCCTCTTCAATAAGCTGATCAACCGCAATAATATGTTCTGCCTGACGGGAGGCCTGAAACACAGGCTCCCCATCCCAATCCAGCCCCAGCCACTTCATTCCCTCCAGAATCACCTGAGTAGCTTCCTCTGTTGAGCGTTCACGATCAGTATCTTCAATACGCAGCAGGAATTCGCCTCCTGTATGTCGTGCATAGAGCCATGCAAACAGTGCTGTGCGGGCACCACCAATATGTAACATCCCGGTTGGGGAGGGTGCAAAACGGGTTCGGACTGTCATCTTTAAATCTCCAGAGGCAAAAACCTAGCCGCGAATCTAGCGCCTATCCTGTAAAGCGAAAGAGCTATGGCAAAGTATGAATGCTGATTCCGCTAACACTGCCTGAACCTCGATGCTCCCCTCCCGGCCAGACAGGAAATATCCGTGAAGAAGATACTCCACGACGATTCATGAATTGCTCAATCTGCCGTTGGGTATAACGGCTCCGCTCAATCTGCCGCACATCCGGGGAGCTTTTCCCAAACTGGGGGATCAACTCAACCGACTGCTTTGGGTTCTTCCGAAGATAAAGAATAACCTTCCTCAACCGTACACGCTCATTCTGTGAAAATGCTCCTTTCTCACGCAATCGAACCGATGAAAGCAGGCTGCCGCTACCCTCATTTGCCTCATGAATGACATGCCCCTTCTTCATCATCTCGCCATTTAACTTTTTTACCAGTGCATTGCCCAGCGCTGCACCAAACGATCCCTTCTCCTCGACAGGAATACGGAGACGAATTCGCCCCTCTCTCTGCAGTCTGGAAAAAATATCAAACGAGTTGAACCCCGTTCTATCAAGCAACGGATCGCCCTGCGCGGCTACCGGGGCAAGCGCTCCATGCTGAAGACGCAGGTACCACATCCCCTGATAACGCCCATCAGGCTCCCGTTTTATGGAAATATCTGTATAGATACGGCCACGCATCAGTTCCGGTGCTCCAGACACGCCAAGCCACTCATTGATAAAAAATGGCAACACATTCCGAATAGAAATCTTTGCGCTGCTGATCTCCGGCAATGCCAAACTCCATGAGAGATCACCTTTCAAAGAGAGATACCCCTCTCCCAACCGCCCTTTAACTCTGATTGGCGCACTGCTGTCCGGCTTCAAGTTGTTGATATTGACTGTAACCTGATCCATCCAAACCGCCTCTTTACGGCCAACTGCCACCTCACCATCCTGTAGTGTCACACTTTTCAAATGCCAACGTTCGGCCTCATCATCTTCACGCTTCATCACTTCCGGACTCGCCCCCATATGACCCAGCGGCTGAAGCGCGGCCTGATATCTCCAACCCTGAACATCCAGTCGGCGAATAAGCTGCTCCGGGATTCCCGAACTCATTTTTTCAATATCCAGCAACAGTTTTTCAGCCTGCCACTGCTCACCCTGGTAAATGAGCCTGGCGGCTGACAGCTCAGCCTCACCGCTTCCCTCCCAGGGAGCCACTCCTGCCAATAGCCTTAATTTCATACTGACGCTTCCTGCCAAATCACTTGCTGATTTTCTAATCTTCTCAGGCATCAGTGGCCTGAAGCGAACCAGAGGCGCATTGGCTGCAACTACCTCCATGGCCATACGGGAACGGGTTTGTGCCGTCCAGTCTCCTTCTCCGGAAATCTGCCAGCGCTCTTAATCACTCTTCTCATCTGTATCCATTGATTTCAACGATAGCTGTATCCAGTGATTCTCTTTGACGGCAAAACTTCCCTTCATAAGCGGCAGGTGCAACACGCCCTGGGAAAGGTGAAGCGTCGGCCGCACCCGGTTCAGTCCGATTTCACCCGTCTTGATACGCCATAACAGCCCCTGGGGCTCTATCTCCCGTGCATCAAAACCAAGATCAGCATTAATTAATTCCGCATTTTTAATATCAACCCTGCGTTCCGGCCACTGCAGGGCAGCCTTGGTAATATACACTTTCTCTACCAGCCACTCAGGAGGAGTGTCATTCTCTGCAGATGCCTGCCCATAACGGATATTATCCAGATAGGTCTCAACCACACCCATCTGCCACTGCTTCAGACTGCCCGAAAAATTGACTGCTCCACTAAAGCTGCCTGATATAAGCCTTCGTCCCTGAAACTGCGGCGCATAGTCGGCAAACATGGCGA
>JAJRVG010000091.1 GCA_021545595.1 Zetaproteobacteria bacterium
ACAAAATGACACTTCTGGCTCTGCCTGTAAGAGCATGGGCAGGATGCCCCTGTTCCTGTTTCACAATTCCCGATATCCTATGTTAGATAGGTTTGCCTCGCAAAAGATATCGCAGTAATGTGCGCAACCCCGGGCTCATGGCGCAATTGGTTAGCGCTACCGGCTCATAACCGGTTGGTTCCAGGTTCGAGTCCTGGTGAGCCCACCATTTTAGCTTCACGGACAGGTTTATTTATGGCAAACGACATCAATCCCGATCATCTGCGCGAGCTTGTGCTTGCCTACCTTCCGGATGCAGAAGTTGAGGTAAAACTCTTCTCCGGTGATGATCATTTTGAAATGGAAGTGGTATCACCCAGCTTTTCCGGCAAGTCCCGGGTTGCCCAGCATCAGATGGTTTATGCGGCCATGGGTGAGCACATGCGTTAAGCGATTCATGCACTGGCTCTGAAAACCCGGGCAAAGTAAGGGCATAGAGTCCGAACCCATGGATGGGTGAGCAAATCAGAAGTGCCGCAGGCCGATGATTTGTAAAGTATCGGAAACCACATTTTCGATTCTGTGGAGTAAAAGGCATGACACAAAGGCAGGATAGCCGTTTGGACGGCTGCAAGCCGCCCGAAGGGTGAGGAGCATGGATGACCTTTGGAAATCCCCGACGGGGGAGCTCCGAATCAATGGACTTTTACAGATATATAAAATAAAGGAGTTTGATATATGACCGACACAATTCAGCAGCAGCTTGATAAACTTGTTCATGAGCATGATGTTGTTCTGTTTATGAAGGGCACGCCCCAGTTTCCACAGTGTGGCTTCTCTCAGCGTGTGGCTGCCATTCTTAATCATCACGGGGTCGCCTGTGCAGCCGTGAATGTGCTGCTCGACCCAGCCATACGCGCAGGCATCAAGGTCTACAGCGACTGGCCCACCATCCCTCAACTCTATGTGAAGGGCGAATTTGTCGGTGGCTGTGATATCGTCACCGAAATGGATGAGTCCGGTGAACTTGCCAGGCTGCTGGCCCCATTCAAAGCCGACAGCACCTGAGGCAGGAGAGTGCCCTTGTGAAGCATGAAGATCTGGTGTATAACTATGGTACGGATGCTTAAATCTGTTTATGACTTCAGCATGATAAGGCTGACTGACTCTCTACCCGGCGGTGTAATTCACTAGATGGCCGGACTCCACGTGCAAACCAAACTTTCCCAGAAGCTGGGCCAGCGCCTGACACTGACACCGCAGCTCACCCAGAGTCTGAAAATTCTGGCGATGAATTCTCTCGAACTGGATGCATATCTGGATGAGTGCTTGGAGAGCAACCCGCTTCTTGAACAGGAGCAGGAGCCTGAAATTTCCGCACTTGAAGCTGCTGAGAGCAGTAGCGAAGAGGCGGAAAGCAAAGAGGAGTGGCAGGAACAGGGAGACGACCGCTGGGAAGCGATGTACACCTCCTCCAGCCGTGGTGCTCTTCCGGATCATGATGCTCAGATTGAGGAAGAGCTTAGCCTGAGTGCTTCACTGCATGAACAGATCGACCGGGAACCGATGAGTGATCAGGAGCGTGCCGTTGCCCATGTGCTGGTCGACTCACTTGAAGACGATGGCTACTTTCGCTCTGACCCGCATGAGATAGCCGCTGCGTCAGATAGCAGTACAGAAACCGTGATCATGGTGCTCGAGGCCGTGATTCAGGAACTTGAACCGGCGGGCATTGGTGCACGGGATCTTATCGAATGTCTGCTATTGCAGTTAAACGATAACGATACCGCCAGCAAGCTGGTTCGGCGTATGCTGCTTCACTTCTCCGATGCACTGTTTGAGCCGGATGATGTGCTGATTGACCTGCTGGAGTGCTCTTTCGACGAACTCGACCAGGCACGGGCACGCATGCGCCGTCTTGACCCGTTCCCAGGCCATGGCCTGCATGGAGACAGCAATATCTACGTTCGTCCGGAGATTATTTTCCGGCGAAGCAATCGTGATATTGAGGTGGAAGTTCCCGGCTCTGCACACCGTTCACTGCGTATAAGCAAGCAGTGGGATGGCCATCAATGGGCAGGCTCAGACAGTGATTTCATGGATAACGCCATGCAGGAGGCCAGATGGCTGCTTGATGCCCTGGATCAGCGTAGTGAAACACTGATGAAGGTGGGTATCTGTCTGGCAAAGCGTCAGCGCGCCTTCCTCGAACACGGGGCGCTTGGCCTGAAGCCGCTGACACTACAGGATATAGCCGAAGAGGTGGGGGTTCACGAGTCCACCATCTCACGTGTCACCAATGGTAAATATGCCGAAACACCGCTGGGTCTGATCGAGATGCGGCGCTTCTTTTCAGCAGGTCTGCCGACACGTGGAGGTGGAACCATCTCCATCTATCGGGTTCAGCAGCGTGTGAAGGCAGTCATTGAGTCTGAACCGATCGGTAACCCGATCTCAGACCAGGCGATTGCGGATCGTCTAAAGGCTGAAGGAATTGAGATTGCCCGCCGTACCGTAGCCAAGTATCGTGAGCAGGCCGGGCTACCAACCAGCAGCCAGCGTCGACGAAATGGTAAGGCACGTATTAACCGGAAAGGGAGAGGCAGGACATCGGCATGACAGGGTGTAGGCTCTGTCGCCGGAGAGATTGATCACTGTGTGATCATAATTCTGAAAGGGTCCGCCCTTTCAGGTGGAGTCGCAGGGAAGCGTTCTCCATAAGTTGAAAATTACGGAGGAAAATTATGCAAGTATCCATTACGGGGCGTCATGTGGATCTGACCGATCCACTTAAAGATTATGTCAATGACAAACTCCAGCACCTGAAACACTCGTTCGACCATGTGGTCGATGTCCATGTGGTGCTCTCCGTTGAAAAATTCCGGCAGCGCTGCGAAATCAATATGCAGGCCAGTGGAATTAACATTCATGCGCGTCATGAAACAGAAGATATGTACGCCTCAATTGATGGCGTGATAGATAAACTGAATCGGCAACTGAAACGCTATCGCTCCAAACTGCAAAGGCACCAGGGCCAGCATGGGCAGCGCAAAGGCCGCGAGATCAAAGTCTCTCACCGTGTGCTGGATGTTGCCCAGGAGAGAGACGAGCTGACTGAAGATTTTCAGCCGGAAACAGTGAACCATGAGCATATCAACGCTCAGCCAATGAGTGTTGATGAGGCGGTCATGCATCTGGAGCTGGATGAGAACCAGGACGTGCTCTTCTTCACCAATCAGGAGACCGACTCTCTAAATGCGCTCTACCGTCGCTCAAACGGTACGTTGAGCTGGATTGAGCCGGAAGCTCAATAAAAGACAGGCTGATCTCTACTATGGACACAACAACGCTGATTCAGCCGGAAAGGGTGCTGCCGGACTCGGAAGCAAGCAGTAAACGCGCACTGCTGACCGAAATGGCACATGCCCTCTCTTCGATGGATCCGGATCGTATACTTGAAGTGGTCATGGCAAGAGAGCATCTGGGCAGTACCGGTATCGGTCATGGTGTAGCAATCCCACATGGCCGCATGCCGGATCTGGCCAGCCCGGTCATTGCACTGGTAAGACATAAGGAGGGCATCGATTTTGACTCCATTGATGGTGCACCGGTTCACATTGTGATCCTGCTGCTCGTACCGGACAGTGAGGATCAGGCCCACCTGGAACTGCTGGCCCGCCTGGCCCGGCTACTACAGCAGGGGTCGTTCCGGGATGCCATTATGCATGCCGACTCCCCCGAGGCCATATCCGGGCTCTTCTCCGAAGAGACGCTTCAATAAAATGACCCAGCATCCCCGTATCACCATTGGTGATCTGCTCAAAGAGCAGGGCGAGATGATGAATATGGAGCTTATCGCCGGAGAGAAGGGACTCTATCGCTATATTGACCATCCCCGTATGCAGAAGCCATCGCTGGCTTTTGCCGGATTTCTTGAAAACCTGAGTGACTATCGCCTGCAGGTGGTCGGTCTTACAGAGCTTCACTACCTTGAAACGCGGCCTGAAACCGAGCGTAAAGCTGCGGTAGATGCCGTATTTGATCTGCGCCTTGCCGGGGTGGTTATTACCGGTGGTGAGACAACGCCTTACATCATTCTTGCAGCGGCACAACGAACCGATACGCCGCTGATGACCACACCTCTGAAATCAGCAGAATTTATGACTGATATGATGCTCTTTCTATCAAAGAGGCTGGCTCCGAGCGCCTTTACGCACGGTGTCTACCTCGATATTTTTGGTGTCGGCGTCCTGCTGACCGGTGCCAGTGGTATCGGCAAGAGCGAGATCGCACTGGAGTTGATTGAGCGCGGCCATCGCCTGATCTCGGATGACATGGTTGAACTGGTCAGGCAGGGGCCGGAGGTGCTGGTTGGCTATAGTCCTGAATCACTGAAATATCATATGGAGATTCGGGGACTGGGGATTCTTAACATCCGTGACCTCTACGGCGCTGCAGCCATCACCGATACCAAACGCCTGCGCCTTGTCATTGAAGTGATCCCCTGGGAGAAGCTCTCCGAAGAGGATCGTGTGCTGGGAAAACAGAGCACGGTGACAATCAACGAAGTGACACTGCCAAAAATCCGAATCCCCATTCGCCCCGGCCGCTCCCTCGCCGTTATCATTGAGGTGGCCACACGCAACCAGCTTCTTAAACAGCGCGGTCTTGATAGCAACAGAGCCTTCACCGAAGCACTGGAAGAGCGCATTCGCAAAGGCAGTGCTAAATGAACAGGCTCTGCAGATGCTATTGATGATTACAGGCCTGTCAGGTGCAGGAAAAAGCACGGTACTACACGCGCTGGAGGATCTGGGTTTTTTCTGCACCGACAATCTGCCGGTGGAGATGCTCTCCGGCTGGGCCAGGCAGGTGGAGAAGCAGCAGCAGAACGCAGCGGTCTGCGTTGATATTCGAAGCAGTGCCAGCCCGGA
>JAJRVG010000092.1 GCA_021545595.1 Zetaproteobacteria bacterium
ATCTTCAAAGGTTACAAGACCAACCATCAGACCATCATCATCAGTAACCTGAACACAGCCCTTGCCGGATGAGATATAGACCCGCTTCAACTCATCCAGACTGACATGTTCTGACACGGTGGGGATGGCCCGCCATGGAATCCTCTTGATAGGAACCGCTCGCATCCACGATCGCTCAAGCCCCCATCCGGTTTCAATACCCTTGGCCTGCAGTTTTTCGGTCATAACCGATTCAGCCCCAAAAACTCGCTTCACCAGTGCTGCCACAACACAGGCTGCCATCAGCGGCACCATGATATGGTAATCCCCCGAGAGTTCGAAAATCATCAGGATGGTACTCATTGGTGCCTGAACGGTTGCTGCCAGCAGTGCCCCGCACCCAACCAGTGCGTAGGCGCCGAAAGTCTCCGAGTATTCCGGGAAAAAGCCGTGTGCAACATATCCATAGAGTGCGCCGGCAGTCGCACCAATAAAAAGGGACGGGCCGATCATGCCGCCGCCAAATCGACCTGCCGAACAGATGATGCTGGTTGCCACTTTGGCTACCAGCAGAATGGCGAGAAAGAGTGTGAGGGGAATCGTCCAGCCCAGACTGTCAGAGAGAATCTGCTCCAGCAGAATAGAGCTAACCGTGCCATAACCGATTGACATGATCTCCGGTAGCAAAAGCGCAACACAGCCCAGAATAAACCCCGCAATAGCCGGCCTGAACAAGCTGTTTTTTACCCTCTTTCCAAATTGTGCCCGAGCCCTTGGCAGCAGCTTGATCATCAATGTGGCAATCAGTCCGCAGAAGATTCCCAGCCCGATGTAGGCCGGAATCTCCCAGCCGGATACAAGCTCAAACTGTGGAATTGCAAAGACCGGATAGTTTCCTAGCTCTGCCCGGGTGATCACCGTAGCAATGACCGCGGAGAGCACAATCGGTGTAAATGTCGCAACCGCATAGTCGGCAAGAATCACTTCGAGGGCAAAGAGTACGCCCGCAATCGGTGCATTAAATGAGGCCGCAATACCGGCGGCAACACCGCAGCCCAGCAGGATGCGCATCTGTTTCTCACTCAGGCCCAGCTTCTGGCCCAGCAGTGATGCCAACGCAGCTCCCAGCGCCACCGTTGGTGCTTCACGGCCCATACTGGCACCACTACCCACGGCAATAATATTGCCGGCGAATTCCCCGATCATCTTTTTCGCGGAGATCCGGCCTCCGCGTTCAGTAAGTGCTTCGATTACACCCGGAACTACCCTGAGCTGATCCTGTGGAAGCACATGAGTATTGATCCATCCTACCAGCAGGCCGCCGGTAACGGGAGCAGCAATATAGAGATACCAGGGTATGGCGCCGAGTGCCTGAGACCATGTGCGTTCACCGATCCAGAGCAGACTCACCTCTTCAATGCCGAGGCGAATGAATAGGGCGCCATAGCCAGCTAATAGCCCGACAAACAGAGAGAGCATGCCCAGATAGAGTGCATCCTGCCTACGCAGCCAGCGCAGCCCCTCATGGAGCCGCGCTTTCAGTGGCAGCTTTTGTGTACCTTTTTCTTCTTCCTCACTCATTGGGCAACATCCTGCTACCCCCCCCCCTGTTGTAGCAACAGCTGATATGAGATCTGCCAGGCTTCGGTTATGCTTCGGCCATGTTTGCAATCCTTCTTGGTATGGCTGCAATTATTGTTGCCGGTCTTCTCTGGCGAATTCTTTTAGGGGCTGAAAAAGCTGAATCGGTTCGTGGCCATCTGGTTCGGGCCGTCTACGATATTTTCCTGCCCGCACTTGTCCTGCACGTAATGTGGCAGGCGGAGGTGGACCTTAATTCCATTCGCCTGCCACTTGTCTCTGCACTTGCTATTCTTCTCTCGCTGCTGGCCGCTTCTCTCATCTATGCCGGTGGAAAGTGGCTGCCGGGCAATGTGACCCAGAAGAGAAAGGCTGTCGGCGCCCTGTTATTAGCTTCCAGCTTTGGCAACTTCACCTATCTTGGCCTGCCGGTGCTGACTCAGACATTCGGCCCATGGGCGCAATCAGTCGCCATTTACTTCGACCTCTTCGCCAGCACGCCCTTGCTGTTTACGGTTGGAATTCTTGTAGCCAGCCACTTCAGCCACGCCACCAGGGCTGCTCATGTCGGCATAGAGCTTGTTCGAGTGCCTGCATTGTGGGCTGCCATTGCAGGGGTGCTGGCCAGCATGTCTCAAGTTCCTATGCCAATCTGGCTGGATGAGACACTGGGCGTACTTGGCGCAGCCGTTGTGCCGCTGATGCTGCTGTCGATCGGCATGGCACTTCGCTGGCAGTCCGGTTGGGCGCAGCGAGTTCCCATGCTCCTTCCAATGGTTGTGATTCAACTTGTTTTCATGCCGTTGATAGTCTGGGGGGCTTGCATCGGTGTCGGCATGCCAAGTAACCTTCTCGCTCCGGCAATCCTTGAAGGCGCAATGCCGACCATGGTGCTGGGTCTGGTGATCTGTGATCGTTTCAAGCTCGACACCAGCCTCTACGCCGAAGCCGTCACCGTAACAACCGTGCTTTCACTACTAACGCTGCCGCTCTGGCTTGCGCTTGTTACATAGCATTGCCTCAACCCCTCTCCCTTGTCTGACATATCTGTTCATCACGCTCCGGCAACAGAGACCATATCAAACCAACAATGCCTGATTCAGCCCATCACCACTGTAGATGGACAAATCGGCATGATGGACTAACATAACTGCTGGATCGAAGATAAGAAAAAGACCAAAATCAGTGAAAGGAAATGATATATGAATCACAATAACGTAGTAAGCTCTTCAAACTCCCTGCTCAAAATTTTTTCAGTTCTACTTATCACATTTCTGGTTTCAGCATGCGCAACCGAAGGCGGTCAGGAAGCGGCTAAGGGTGCTAAGTGGGGTGCTGTAGGAGGTGCCGCATTAGGCCTGGCTCTGGGCGCCATAACAGGTGATAAACAGATGATGCTCGCGGGCGCTGCAACTGGTGCTGTCGCTGGCGGTGCAACTGGTGCAATGTATGAATATGATCAACACCGTGATGACAAGCGTAATCTAATGCTTGCGAACGCTATAGGTGGATCAAACATTAGTGGGTCTAAATCCGCTGCTGGAGCGGCAATGGCCAACCCTTTGGAAGGTTTTATTGGTGAGTGGAAAGTGAGTGCATGGGGCCTGATGCCGGATGGCAAAAAAGTGACTGCAACAGGTAAAGGAAAAGGTATTTTAACCGCAAAAAATACGGCTAAAATTAATTATTTCGATATTCGGCCTGTTGGGTATGAAAAACCATTAAGTGGCCACGCAATTATCAACTTTGATGAGAAAGAGGGACTGACACTGAGCACCTATGGTGCAGACAATGAAATTGATGCCAGGTTTGTTGGTGAATTTATCGCAGAACAGAAAAAGTTCGTTTTCTATCTGACAAACAGCCGATCAAATAGCACCGTGACAGGCATTTTGAAATCGGATGTTAGAATAGAAGTCAGAATCTCCGGAGCAAACCTCTGGATTGTTAACACTTACACCCTGTTAAAGGGTCAGGATACTCAAATTCAATCCTATCGATTTAGTAAAAGCTAACCCTGCACTTTAAAAAATCAGGCACGGGCTGTTTATATAACAGCCCATGCTATAAACGCATAGCGAGCTGCCTTGCCGATGGTTATCAGCAGCAAAAACATGACCATATTGCAACGAAGCAGGCCCGCCGCCAGACAGAGCGGGTCACCCACAACCGGTAGCCACGCAAGCAATAGAGACGGCATACCATATTTTCCAAACCATACTTCTGCTCTGGCAACCTTTGTCTCATCCATACGCAGCCACTTTTTATGAACTGCTTCATTGCCAAGCCGGCCCATTCCATAGCTGATCAGGCTGCCAAGCACATTACCCACCGTTGCAATCACAACCAGCAACAGGGGATCGCCACCCTCACTCAACCGGTAGAGCAGCAACGCCTCCGATCCACCGGGGAAAAGGGTGGAGGAGATCAGCGCAGAGAAAAACAGGGGCCAATCCATCTGCTATACTCTTCCCCAATGTCTGAAAAAACGCATCTTTTTCGCTATCAATCCCCACTCGGCCCCATCGGTCTTGAGCTGGCCGGTGATGTTTGTCATCACGTCACGCTGGGAGCTATCCGTGCGCCCGAATGTTCACCTGACCACCCCATAGCACTATGGCTGCGTGCCTACTTCCTGGGTGAACAGCTTGCACTACCCCCGATTGCACCACCGAACACACCGTTTCAGCAGCGTCTGCGCAAAGCGTTGCTGGATATCCCTGGCGGGGAGGTTCGCACTTATGGTGAACTGGCAAAGACATTGAACAGCTCGCCCCGCGCCACAGGTCAGGCACTCGGTGCCAATCCGCTACCGATTCTTATCCCCTGCCACCGGATTGTAGCTGCGAACGGACTGGGTGGTTTTGCCTGTGGTCTGGCATGGAAAAAGAGGCTGCTTAAATTTGAGGGGCTGGCTGTATATCAGCCCTGAACAGGTTATTTTCCACAGCTAACAAGTCGCTGGAGAGTCGGCGCGTACATGTCGGAATCAGGCCTTGTTTCGCGGGTTTTTACCCAGCCCAATAAGATCAGGCAGCAATAGCTGGTAGCTTATCATGCAGAGCCTGCTCTGTTTTCCACAGGTCATACTCCATCTGCATAATCAATAGAGTCAGACTCACTACTGTCCCACATAATGTTCAGAACCTGTCTGATGGATGTTATAAAACAACAAATTGCTTTGTTTTCAGCCACATTAGACATAAATCCTGCTTAACCCTTCTATGTCATTCTCGCGAAAGCGGGAATCCAGTTTTTACAACGTTTGAGTGGATACCGGATCTCGACAACTGCTCCATGCGTTGTTCTACCTCCTGCGTCCATGCAGTCGAAGTCCGGTATAAGGTGAATTCGGCCTCTGGCCGAAGAGAGGATGCCCTGGGGTATGACACACTTGAATAAGTGGGACAGTAGTGAGTCAGACTCGATTGATCTTAGGTATTTCTTGTTGTCCCCCGTGGCGCAAGTAGCCTCGCGGCATGAGTGACTCCTCCACACCCTCAACTCAACAGACAGTAACAATTATCGGTGCAGGCCTTGCCGGTTCCGAGGCTGCATGGCAGCTCACACGGCGCGGGATTCGTGTGCGTTTGCATGAGATGCGCCCGAATAAAATGACCCCCGCCCACAACACCGGCAACTGTGCCGAGCTTGTCTGCTCCAACACCTTCCGTGCCGATCATCTGGAAAATGCAGTGGGGCTGCTGCATGAAGAGATGCGGCGTATGAATTCGCTGATTATGCGCTGTGGTGATGAGGCACGTATACCGGCAGGTACCGCACTGGCCGTGGATCGTGAACAGTTTTCCGGGCTTGTTACTTCGGCACTGAAGGGCGAACCACTCATTGAGTTCATTGAAGGTGAAGTGGCCGAAATTCCGAAGGAGGGGCTGGTGTTAATCGCTTCCGGCCCACTCACATCCGATGCACTCTATGCTGAAATTCAGGCATTGACCGGTGAAGAACACCTGAGCTTCTTTGATGCCATTGCCCCTGTTATTGATGGTGAGAGTGTGAACATGGATATCGCATTCTGGAAAAACCGCTACGACAAAAATGTTGAAGAGGGTGAAGCAGGCGACTACCTCAACTGCCCGATGAATGAGGCACAGTACAAGGCCTTTATCAAAGAGCTGGTGGATGCAGAGAAAGTGGCCTTCAAAGGTTTTGAAGAGATTCCATTTTTTGAAGGCTGTATGCCGATCGAGGAGATGGCGGAGCGGGGCGAAGATACCCCGCGCTTCGGCCCGATGAAGCCTGTTGGCCTCGATCACCCGAAAACAGGCGAACGCTATTATGCCGTGGTGCAACTGCGCCGCGATAATCGTATGGGGTCACTGTTAAACATGGTCGGTTTTCAGACCAAAATGACCTATGGCGAGCAGAAGCGCGTATTCACCATGATCCCAGGGCTGGAAGATGCCGAGTTCTTCCGCCTGGGAAGCCTGCACCGAAACACCTTTATCAAATCTCCCGCCCTGCTTGATGATACGCTGCGACTGAAAAAAGAGCCGCGCATTCTGTTTGCCGGTCAAATCACCGGTGTGGAGGGTTATGTCGAGTCAGCCAGCATGGGACTGATGGCCGGGCGTTTCCTGGCGGCCATGGCGCAGGGCGAAGAGCCTGTTGCACCACCTGCCGATACCGCGCATGGCGCACTTCTCGGACATGTTTCCGGTACGCGTATTGAAGATTTTCAGCCGATGAATATCAATTTCGGCTTGCTTCCACCGGGCAGAAAGCGCGAGGGTAAACGCCGCTTTTCAAGGGCAGAACGGCGGCGCTCGGTTTCAGACCAGGCGCTGGAAACACTACAAAAATGGTTGGAGGAGTGAATCATGGCCTACAAAGAGTACAAAATAATCGAAGTATCAGAGGGTGCGCTCGGCACCATCTTTCTGGGCGCATCGGGCATGCCGATCAAACAGATGGAGATATCACTTAATAAAGAGGCCACCGATGGCTGGCAGATGGTGTTCCAGGTGATTGAGAAAAAACGCCTCTGGCTATTCTGGTCGCGTGAAACCGTAATCATGACGCTGGGCCGCTAACCGTGTTAAAACAGGGTGAAGTGGATGCCCGTGAGGAGGCGTTGCGACTGCTGGTTCGTGAGTTGCCGGATGAGAAACGGAAACTGTTCTACGAACGTGCCGAGAAAGCGTTGAAAGACCCCGATACCTTTGCGGTACTGAACTACCTCTTTATCGCAGGCCTTCACCACTTCTATCTCGGCCGCTGGCTTCGGGGCATGACTAATCTTCTGGTCTTCAGTGCCGGTATCTACCTGATGTATCTGGAGCAGTGGAGAAATGGCCTGATCGTCATTGGTATTATTACTGTACTGGAGTTTTATGCACTGTTTCGCTCACAGATTATTGTGAAGCATTATAACAATAGAATTGCTGCTGATATTCTCGATGCCATTGAGAATTCTTAACCGAACCATGCGGCCCATTGCCGCCTCGCTGCTTGCGGCCATCTCTCTTTTTGCCTTCACAGCTATCAGCCATGCGAATGAGGTGGCCATATCAAAAAAAGAGGCCTCCCGTATTGGAGAGCTGATCTTTTATAATGAGTGTGCCGGAGATGTGGCCTGTTTGACATCATGGAACCCGGGTGAGGACTTTCCATCACTCGGAATCGGGCATTTTATCTGGTATCCGGCAGGAAGCGTTGGCCCCTATAAAGAGAGCTTTCCTGAACTGATCCGGTTTATGGATGCAGACGGTGTTGATATTCCCGGTTGGCTGGAAGAGGCCATTAAAAGCGGTGCTCCCTGGCGCTCCCGTGATGATTTTCTGGGTGCGCAGGATTCTCAACAGATGCAGGAACTCAGATCCCTGCTGTCGCAAACCAGACCCGTACAGACAGAATTTATGATCAGGCGACTGCACCGTTCCCTGCCGCGTATGCTTGCCACCATCCCCTATTTGGAGCAGAAGCATATCCAGCAACAGTTTGAGCGCGTTGCTGCGGTTCCGATGGGTTACTATGCACTGGTGGATTATGTAAATTTTAAAGGTGAGGGGGCACACTCTACTGAACGCTATCAGGGGCAGGGGTGGGGTTTGCTGCAGGTGCTTCAGCACATGCACACTCAGGAAGCTGGAGATCACGTGCTGACTGAGTTTGCAGACGCTGCATTGGCAGTCCTGACCCGGCGCATTGGACTTGCACCACCTGAGCGCCATGAAGAGCGCTGGCTAAACGGCTGGACAGCCCGGATCAACACCTATCGCCCCGGAGTCTCTCGCTAAGTAGCAGCCTCGCTGCTCCGATCAAGCTTCAGCTTCTCTTTTGCCCACGCCTGGGTAATACGCCGTCGATCTTCAAGTGCGGCTGACTCCAGCTGTTTCAGGGCGTCAACCTGATCAGCAATCGTTCTTGGAAGCCGGGAGAGCATTAACGAGACGACACTCTCTTTCACACTCCACTGCAGCTCATCTGCAACAGAGTGTATGATACGCTTCATCTCCCGGTCTGATGATGGCGGCAACATCACTGCCTGCTCCATCATCCGCATCCGGCTACCCAGCTCTGCCGGAGCAAGCGCATCATCCCCGCAACGCCAGGAGATCAACAGCGAACGATTCATCTCCCGGGCCCGTTCAATGAGATGGAAGAGTGCCAGACCACA
>JAJRVG010000093.1 GCA_021545595.1 Zetaproteobacteria bacterium
CTGATAAAAGAGAGGTAGGCAGGAACCAGAGGTAGCACACATGGGGATAGGAAAGAGAGTATTCCCGCCAAAAATGCACCAATCAATGTAACTTCAACCATATTGTTTCCTTATCGAGTATCTTAAATTAGATAATTTCTTGTATTCCGGTATGTTTTTGAATCGGGCGAAATCTTACCGAGTCGGATTACTATTGCACGTATTAACGTGTATCCACTGCAGATATGCACTGCTGGTTTTAGCATCCATGCAGAGGATTTCCGGCAGATCGTATGGATGATGTTGCTTTAGCCATGCAATAGCAGATGCTGAAGCCTCTTTGGTTGTTTTGATGTTCAGGTAATACTCATTCGCACACTGCAGTTCGCCTTGCCAGCAATATGTCGATTTGCCTGGTGCTGACATTTGAACGCATGCAGCCAGGCCCTCTTCAACAATATCTCTGGCAAGCTGAAGGCCATCGTTTTCAGTTTCAACACTGGTCAGAATGATACATACGCCCTTTTCCATTGTGCAAGGGTAGCGCTTTTTGTGTGAAGATTAAAAGGCTATCTGGGAATTCTCTGAAAGACTCAGGGTATCCTCGGGAAGGCCAGGAGATTCGTAGCATACGTGATAACTGATAGGCTATAGCAAAGAGATGAGCATCCGATATTTTCCGGCGACAATTTCATGCTGTTCCCTGTTTATGCCTGCAGCAGAGCTCAATTTGATTTATGATAACAGTTGCCGGGGCTGCTGCCGGTTGACCTTTTTTCTCCCCGGTGCAGGCTGCATGATACCTGTCTGAATTGTTATAAAAGGAGATATCCATGAGCGAGGCCATTGAATCAACGCTGGGTGAGGAGCGACTCTTTTGTCCGCCCGCTTCACAAGATGCAAATATTGCTTCCATGGATCAGTACAGGGCCATTGTTTCCCGCTTCGAGACTGACTTTGAGGGAACATGGAAGCAGCTGGCCAATGAGAGCCTGCTGTGGAGAAAGCCTTTCTCAACAGTGCTGAACGACTCCAATGCCCCTTTTTTCAGATGGTTCGAAGATGGGGAGCTAAACATTTCCGAAAACTGTCTGGATCGACACGTTCATGCAGGCCATGGAGATCGTGCTGCAATTATCTGGGAGGGTGAGCCGGGCGATGTGCGCAGGATCAGTTATCGGGAACTTCTGGATGATGTGAGTCGGGCTGCCAATGGTATGAAGGCGTTAGGTATCGAGCCGGGGGACCGTGTGGTGATCTATATGCCGATGATTCCTGAGGCTGCAGTAGCAATGCTCGCCTGTACCCGTATTGGTGCGACTCACTCCGTTGTTTTTGGCGCATTTTCCTCGCAGTCGCTTCGTGACCGGGTTGATGATGCTCAGGCAAAGCTGGTGATTACGGCAGACGGTGGTCATCGGCGTGGCAGTGTGCATGCGCTTAAACCAGCCGTAGATGAGGCTCTGAATGGGCATTGTAAATCGGTACAACATGTTCTTGTGGTGAAGCGCGGTAGTAATGAGGTTGCATGGACAGAAGGACGTGACCTGCATTGGCATGACCTGCTTGCAACCCAGAGCGCGGAGTGCGAGCCGCTGGCAGTGCCTGCAGAGCATCCACTCTTTATCCTTTATACTTCCGGTTCGACAGGAAAGCCGAAAGGGATTGTTCACTCAACTGGCGGCTACCTGCTCTGGGCGCATCTGACAATGCAGTGGAGCTTTGACTTTCATCCGGAGAGGGACATCTTCTGGTGTACAGCCGATGTCGGCTGGATTACCGGGCATACCTATTCTGTCTACGGCCCACTCTCCAACGGTGGGACAACATTGATGTATGAGGGTGTTCCGACCTATCCGGATGCGGGGCGTCTCTGGAAGATCTGTGAAGATCATGGCGTAACGGTTTTTTACACCGCACCGACTGCGATTCGTGCATTGATCAAGGCAGGTGATCAATGGCCTGCCAAACATGACCTTACAAAACTGCGGGTGCTGGGAACTGTGGGTGAGCCCATTAATCCTGAGGCGTGGATGTGGTATCACAGAACCATTGGTGGCGAAAACTGCCCGATCACTGATACCTGGTGGCAGACAGAAACGGGTGGCCATATGCTGGCTCCTATCCCTTTTGCCACACCAACCAAGCCCGGCTCAGCGACCCTGCCGTTGCCGGGCATCTTTGCAGCTGTTGTGGATGGAGAGGGCAGTGAGGTCTCCAAAGGTGGTGGCCTGCTGGTGATTACAAAGCCATGGCCATCGATGTTGCGTGGCATCTGGGGAGATGATGAGCGCTATGTTGATACCTACTGGCAGAAGTTTGGCAACCGTATCTACTTTGCAGGGGACGGAGCAAGGCGCGATGAAGATGGTTACTTCTGGATTATGGGGCGTGTTGATGACGTGCTGAATGTCTCCGGCCACAGGCTTGGTACTATGGAGGTTGAATCGGCTCTGGTTTCC
Organism: Zetaproteobacteria bacterium; assembly: GCA_021545595.1. Taxonomy (GTDB): domain Bacteria; phylum Pseudomonadota; class Zetaproteobacteria; order Mariprofundales; family Mariprofundaceae; genus WSZY01. The sequence goes on from JAJRVG010000093.1 coordinate 2,442, forward strand.
CACGCTGCGGTTGCCGAGGCGGCTGTTGTAGGGCGTCCGGATGATATCAAGGGTGAAGCTATCTGTGCCTTTGTCGTGCTGAAGGCCGAGGGGTCAGATGCTCTGAAGGCAGAGCTCCGCAGGCATGTCGCATCGGAAATTGGACCGATTGCCAAGCCGGATGATATCCGTTTTGCCGATTCACTGCCGAAAACGCGTTCAGGAAAAATTATGCGTCGTCTGTTGCGGGATATTGCAGCAGGCCGTGAAATCACTTCGGATATTTCAACGCTGGAGGATCCAGGGGTGGTTCGACAGCTTCAGTCGCAGGGGTGATCGGTTTGACATATAGAGTGACATAGTGCGATCACACCCACTGATACGGCATCCTGTAGGCACAATGCCTGCAGCCGCTCGCTGGTATCTGGCAGGCATCGCTGTACTCACATTGCTGTTGGTTGCCGTTCATTTTGCAATACAGGTTTATGCACAGCAGGAGGCTCGTCGTCTCGTGAACGCATGGTCTGAGACGGCAGGGCTATCTGTTGAGGATGTTCGCTATCGAATGTTGCGAGGCGCGTTAACACTGGTTGACCTACGCCTGAACAGGGATGCTTTCCAACTCTATGCCCCCAAGTTGTTCCTGCATGGCAATCTCTCCTCCCTCGCAGGTGATGAGCCCGCAGTGACACGAATTGAGGTACGAGGCCTGCATGTGACTCTGAAGGCAGGGTCCCTGGCATCGTCTTCTGAAGGCCAGGAGCTCCCCATGCTGCTCCGGCAGCTATGGGCATCAGCTCAGAAGGTTGAAATCTATGACACCAGGTTCGATCTTCTTCCAGAGATTGATGCAGTGATCCCAAGCCAGCCGGTAAGCCTGCAAATGGTTCGCCTGCAAAGTAAACGTACGCTGGAGCAAAGTGTCGTTGAGGCACTCATCTACGGGTTGGACGGTGAAATAAGGCTTACGGTAAACAGAAGTCTGAAAAACAGTACGAACAGGCTTGCTGGCAAACTCTCCTGGAGCGGCATGAATGCAGAGCCATTTCTGCAGGGCGTGCTGGGTCTGGTACCAATGCAGGGGCAGTCGAGTGGCAATATTGTCTGGGCATCAAAGCCTGAGGGCACAGGCCACTACACGCTTAGCGGTGAAGCAGGGTTTGAGGGTCTGGAAAACAGTTCCCTGTCATCTTCAACAATCAGCTGGAATGGTGTGCTTGAAGAGGACAAATGGCACGGAAATGTGAACGGACTGAATTGGCCTCTCGCCATGTTTGCCGACTATGCGCCGCAGTTTCAGGGACGAAGGCTTATATCAGGCAGCTTTAGTGGAGCAGTCAATTTTTCGGGCAGTCTGAAGCAGTGGCAGATGGGTGTGGTTGAGACCTATCTGGATAATATCCACTATGGGCAGACATCTGTAGAGAATGACACTCCTCCTGACTGGCTGGTAGAGAAAGTGTATGTTACCAAGGCTGCCCTGCAGTGGCCGGAACGCAGGGTTGATATTAAAAATGCGGAATTAATTAATGCTGATCTTGGTTTTGATGCACGGGAGATAGAGCCCCTGGGGCTGTTATGGCGTATCAAGACGGGTGAAATCGGACTGAACCGGGTGCGGCCGACGCTTCGCCTTTCTCAGGGCGTGTTGCGCCTGCCGCTTATGAAGGGGAGTTTTGCCGTCAAAGAGAATCACTGGATACAGCTATCGTTGAAATCAATGGATACGGATGAGAAGGGTGATGAAGAGCGCTGGCAGATTTCCGGAGAAGGAGACTGGACAGCACAAACCCGTTCCCGTATGGCCATGGAGGTAGTTGCAGCCAATGCGCCTCTGGTTC
>JAJRVG010000094.1 GCA_021545595.1 Zetaproteobacteria bacterium
AATTTTCTCCTGCCAGCTCGATAGTGCACTAAAGAGGGAAGTGATGGAAAAAGGTGATGTGGTAACGGATTCGGTGATTACAGAAGAGCAACCGGCTGGATCATCTGAACAGCAGGAGCTGATGAAAATCATCATGAATGGTGAAGTCTACCTGATACCTGTTCAGGATGTTGCAGAGATTCTCAGGCCTTTAAAGCTTACGCCAGTACCGATGGCTCCGGACCATCTTCTGGGTGTGACCAATATCCACGGGCAGATCGTCTGTATTATTGACCCCGGCAAGGTGCTGCATCTGAAAAGAGAGCGTGGCGCACTGACTGCCGCCTCCCGCTTCCTGATTCTTCGTCATCCGAGGATGCATCTGGGCATCTGGGTGGATGAAACATCTTTGCTCTACCGTGTTAGCAAAAATAGTGTGCCTGAAATAGATAAGGATAATCATACTCATCTCCGGGGTGAGATGGAGATTGACGGTGAAATGTTCCAGTTATTGAACAGTCAGGCGCTCTTTGGGTAACGGCTGGGTATCTTGCAAAAAAAACAGATTAAAGAGATGATGCTTATCGTTCGAAACAGGCTCACGAATGACCCGGTTTTGTTCAGGGGGGAAGTGACATGACAAACAGAGAAACAGAGAAATCATTGAATTTACGCCAGATGGCAAATCGAAACAGTATGCTTTCAATACTGTTGTTTACGGTATTGATTGGTGCGGTGCTGTTCGCTTTTAACCGTGCCAGAACCGGTGTAGAAGAGCTCTCGGAGCTTTATAACCAGCAGGCAAGACTGGAGCAGTTTAAATCATCACTGCCCAACCTGCTGCTACCTCTGAATGATTACACACTGACCCAAAACCCGGAAGATGTAACTAAACTGGAAAATGCATCTCAGGAGTTTCTGCGACTCTACGGTGAGGTGACGGCACTTTCGATCCTGACTGATACGGATAACCGTGAACTGCAAGAGGTATTTGACCTGATGCAGGAGGTGGTTGGGATTGCTGATGATATTGTGAGCGGCAAAATTTCGGAAGAGATGGCAGGCAATGTGACAATTGTGGCGCAGAGTCTCGTCTCTGTGGGGCAGGAAAAGATGGGAGTGGTGACCAGCCGTCTGAAAGGGGCTCTCTCCAGAGCCACCGATGATAAAACTTCCCAGATTGAGCAACTGGCACTGATCAATATTGGAATTATTCTGCTGGTGGTGATCATTCTGATGGCCACAAGCAGGGGCTTCGTGACCAAAGCGGCCGCTTCTATCTCTGCCGTTGCCAGGGATGTATCTGACTCTTCGACCGAGATTCTCAGTGCTGTGGATCAGCAGGCCAACGCATCTGATACACAAGCCATGTCTGTAGCAGGCGTAACAGCTGAGCTGGAAGATATGTCGGAACAGGCTAAAAAGATTGCAATGACTGCAACACGCGTTGAACGCATTGCAATGGCAACAAGCCAGTCTGCGGACGAGGGTGCCAAAGCGGTGAAAGAGACGATTGGGTACATGGACAGGATTCGCCAGGAAGTGACGATTATTGCTGAAAAGGTGACTGATGCCGGACGTAAGGCAGAGCAGATTCTTGAGTCGGTTGACTCGATTCAGGAGATTGCGGATGAAACCCACCTGCTGGCGCTGAATGCATCTATTGAGTCAGCTGCTGCCGGTGAGTTTGGTAAACGGTTTGCAGTTGTTGCCGGTGAGGTGCGTCGACTCTCAGAGCGTGCCCGTGCATTTACTGATGAGATTCAGGCTGTAGTTAATGATGTGCATACCTCAACCCGGGAATCAATTGAGGTGACACAGGAAGGTCTTGCAGAGGTAGCACAGGGCCTGGAAATCGCACAGCGTACAAGTGAAGCTCTGGAGAAGATGCAGAGCATGTCTAAAAAGACCAATCAGGCTGTCCGTGCCATCTCACAGGCAACAGGCAGGCAGGATGAGAGCAGTCGGGAGTTTGTGCTTACGATGCGCCAGATCTCTGATCTGTTGCAGGATCAGGCAACGCAGATGCAGAAGTCTCGTGAAACATCCCAGCGTCTGAATGATACTGCAGAAACACTGAAAAATTTAGTGTAGTACGAAGCGAGTAGGCATTGTCCGGCTTCGATCTATCCAGCTTTCTCGCCTCATTTTTTGATGAGGCAAGAGAGCGTCTGTCTTCAATCAACCGCCATCTGGTAAATTTCGAGGCCGGCAGGCTGGGCGCTGATGAGTTTATAGAACTACGGCGTGATGCACACACTATTAAAGGTTCAGCCCTCATGCTGGGCGTTAACGATGTTGGTGGTGTCGGGCATCTTTTTGAGGATGCCATTGAGCAGCTGATTGAACATCCGGAGTGGCGCACCCCTGCGATGATTCAGTTTCTGTTTGATCTACATGACAGATTGGAGAATCGGCTTAAAGATCCTGATGGTAATGAGCTTCTTGAGCCGGACAGGCTTCGCCAATCCTACAATCAGATGATTGGGTTGATTCGGGAAGCTGCAGGTGAGGGTACCGGAACGGCTCTGGATACTGAAAAAGAGAAGGGCGACAGTGCATCCTCAGAATTTATTATTGGAGCCGATGAGGCAGCAGCGTGGAAGAAGGATCAAAAAGAGAGGGCTGAGCCCGTTTTTGCTGAGAGTAGTTCGTTTACAGAGATGGTAGATCAACCAGAGGAGAGTTTTGAGCACGTTTCACTGACACCTCTGCCTGAAGCAGATAGTGGTGGCATGGATGATTTCAGACCGGATGTTTCACAAATCGAGATGAGGGCAATCGGCCAGAGAAAGAGTTCCGGACACTTCCTCAGGGTTGATGCGGAACGCCTGGAAGAACTCTCCAACTATATCATTGAATTGAGTACCGAGCAGTCTCGTGGTGAGTCAGTTGAAAGTGTCATGCAGTCACTGCATCTGGAGATGCGAGCGCTCAGGCGTGAGTGGCGGGAATTTAAAGAAGAGCTTTCAACAGAAAACAGTAACAGGCTAAAAACAGCTATACATAGTCTGGATGATGCCATCGCCGGGCATGTGCGTAAAACCAGGCAGCTTGTTGATGAAGACAGGTACGGGCAGACCCGAAGCGAGATCATGTTTAAAGACCTTCGGGATCAGGTTCTTTCGCTGATGCTCAAGCCTCTGGACACTGTTTTTTCAACATTTCCGCGTGCCATTCGTGATGTTGCTGCGCGTGCCGATAAAAAGGTAAATTTTCAAATTGCCGGGGAGAGTGTGGAGATTGATCAGGGTGTTGCTGAGAAACTGGTCGAACCGATGGTGCATCTGCTGAACAATGCTGTTGCCCATGGCATTGAGCCCCCTGACGAGCGCAGGCGTGCGGGCAAACCTGAAGATGGACAGATCACCATTATCGCCAGACAGAATGGGAATGAAGTTCGCATCGAAGTCATTGATGATGGTCGTGGTATTGATAGCGAAATGGTGAAACGCTCAGCAGTAAAGCGGGGCGTAACTACGCAGGTTGAGGCTGATGCAATGGATTCTGCTGAGATTCTGGAGATGATCTTCCGACCGGGATTTTCTACCCATAACAGTGTGGATGATCTGGCAGGACGTGGTATTGGTTTGAACGTAGTACAGGATGCCGTGCGTCGACTTACCGGCTCCATCCGTATTCATACCAGAGTGGGGGAGGGAACCCGGTTTATTCTTTCACTGCCGGTACGTATTGCTGTCCAGCATGCGCTACTGTTCAGAATGGGTGATCAACAGTTCGGCATGTTGACGCATATGATCGAACAGGTGGTTCCACTAAAGAGACAGACACCGGAAAAAGGTGTCGGTGGCAAGGATTTTATCCACTATGGCAATCATCTGGTTCCAATCGTAGATCTTAGAAGGATGATGACAAAAGATCATAGCGCACTATCTGATTACCCATATGTGCTTATTGCGGAGCATATAGAGGGTTTTGTCGGCATTGTGATAGATGAGCTTGTGGATGATCGTGAAATTGTGCTTCGTGAACTGGATCCATACATTAAGCGTTATCAGCCGCAGGGCTTGATGGGAAACACGATTGCAGCTGATGGGTCCGTTCTTCTTCTTCTTGAGCCGTATGGAATTAAAGAGATGGGCCGGACTTCACCGGATGATGACCTGAATATCGTCGTTGAAGAACAGGATAAACTGAATCTGAACGTGCTTCTGGTCGATGACTCACTGATTGCACGTAAGATTGAACAGGGAATTCTTGAAAGTATCGGCTTCAACGTTGATACAGCTATTGATGGACTTGATGCTTTAGCCAGGCTCGACGCAGAGAGTTATGACATGGTGATTACTGATCTTGAAATGCCTCGTCTTGATGGCTTTGGTCTTGTTCGCCGTATGCGCAACCAGAGTAAATATGAAGATATTCCCATTCTTATCATCTCCACGCGTGAAAGTGCTGAGGACAGAATGCGTGGCCTTGAAGCAGGCGCGGATGCCTATCTTGTAAAACAGCAACTCGATGGAAAGAGCCTGATGAAGAGCATCAATATGCTGGTGGCCATTGACGGAAAATAAGCAGTGCGGTTACACTGCGCGACCTTTCAAAGGCTCCCATCGTCTAGCGGTTAGGACGCTGGCCTCTCACGCCGGAAACAGGGGTTCGATTCCCCTTGGGAGTACCAACCTGTATGTTGTCAGGCACCCGAATTAGCGGTGCGCCTTGCTATAGATTCGACAAAACTTTATCTTCCCGTCATGCGTGCTCTGGCTCTCGTAGCTTTTTTTGCTTTGCAGCTTTCTATTTTTACATGTGGATTCGGTATTCACGTGCATGCGGCGGATTCTGATGCGGGGTATGTGGCCGGGCACTTTCATGATAATCATAACAGCCACAAGAAGGGTTCGACAGACCGTGGATGCCATGTGCATGCATCACATACATTTGATGCATTTGATATAGAATATGTTGAAAATGTACCATCGGCCCCTACC
>JAJRVG010000095.1 GCA_021545595.1 Zetaproteobacteria bacterium
GACAATATCGCGATGCTTTGCCATGGACGCATTCATCGTCAAGTCACCCCCGATCAGCTAGACTCAGATCAGGATCCTATGCTTCGCCAGTTTGTAGAAGGTCGGGCAGAGGGGGCCATTAACTGTAGTGTCTGGGGAAAACAGATAGAGGAGGCTGTTAAACGATGAATTCACAAGCAAGACTGGGTGCCTTTGTCCTTGTTGCCCTGATGCTGCTCGGCTTTGCAACCGGAAAGGTCGGTAACATTGTCTGGGTCAAACAGGATACCAATGTTGTTGAAACAGAATTTGATGACCTCATGGGGCTCGATGTTCAATCGCCGGTACTTATGGCGGGTGTTAAAATCGGTATTGTTCAGGAGATTCTGCTTCGCGACAACAGAGCCGTTGTTCGTGTTGCACTTAATCAGGATGTCCGGCTGCCCGCCTCTACCCGGGCTGCAATTATTGGCCGTGGTCTGGTGGGTGAAAAAAATCTCTCACTCAGTGCCGAGCCTGGTGACAGCGATTGGCTTCCGGATGGTGCACTGATCCCTTCTGACCCAACCGGTGATATCAGCTCATTTATTGCGAAGTCATCTTCCATTACAGATGATATAAAAAAATTAAGTAACACACTTTCAAAAATGTTCAGCGATGACGGTGGAACAGGTTCTCTGAAGAATCTTCTGGTAAAAACCAACCGGACGGTTGAGCAGCTCTCTACAATCATTACCGAAAACCGTTCTGAACTGCGCAGCACCATCCACAATCTGAACTCTGCCAGCAGGTCTTTAAAGAGGGATCTTCCTGCCGCACTGAAAGATATCTCAAAGGTGGCCAGGCAGCTGCCCGATACCGTGGCGGCTGGAAAAGCATTCTTTGAAAACAGCAATATGGCGGTAGTGGATAATCGGGAAAATCTCTACCGCATGCTTTTTGAACTTCGCAAGGCGGCTGAAAATCTGGAGCTGCTTTCTGCTGACCTTAAACGCAATCCATGGAAACTGATGAAAGAGAAACCGGAAGTTAAACCGTCCAAACGAGCCAGGCAGGAGAAGATGGAGGAGATGCTGCTCACTATCGGTAAGATGGGGAACACAGCTGCGCGCCCTTAGTCTGGCTCTACTGCTGCTGGTCACGCCGGCTGCTTCTGCCACTTCCATGATGAAGCAGGCGCTTGAACACCTGCAAAAGGAGGAGTTTACAGAGGCACGGCGCAGCTTTGAGGCAGAACTGGTGGCCAGGCCGAGGAATCTTGAAGCCCGGTATAATCTGGCTCTGCTGCTGCAGAAAAGCGGGCACGATGATCGGGAACTGCAACTCTATGAAAAAAATATGACCTATGGCTGGCATCTGCCAACGGTCGTCAACCTCTCCAGTATCTACATCGCAGATGGGAAAGAGGTGGAAGCCTATAGCCTGCTGAAAAAGGCCTCTAAACGATTCAGAAATGAAGCAACCCCACGCTACCTGCTGGCTGAACTGGATGCAGCAGCAGGAAAGATTGATGCGGCGGATAAATGGTTCAGACAGGCGCTGAAAGCAGATCCGCTCAACGGCTTTGCCCATATCCGTTATGCCCGGTTTCTTGCACAACAGAAGAGAGGCAAAGAGGCTCTCAAGCATGCCAGCCGGGCAGTCAGGCTACAGCCGGAATGTGCAATGTGTCTCAATATTCTGGGTGATATTCAGATAAAAGAGACATCCTACAACAGTGCTGTGGCAAGTTATCAAATGAGCCTTGCCATTGAGCCCCTGGCTATCACCAGGCAACGACTGATTGATGCCTTGCACAAACTTGGGGAGCACAAACGTGCAGAGCGTATGCAGAAGGCACTGGATGCCTGGAAAAAGCACCAGTAACTATTTCAGGAACAGGGAGTTTTGATCCCATATTCCCTGCGGATTCGCTATAATAGTCGATGATGCCACATGGACAGACAGACTACTTTCCTTTCAAGCCATCCAAATCCGGCTCAACAGGTGTGGAGATGGAGTGGATTACTGTTGATCCGGAATCGGGAGCACAGATTCCCCTTGCTCCGGAACTGCTGAATTCAGTCCCTGACACAGCACGAATTAAGCAGGAGCTTTTTACCTCTACCATTGAGATTAATACAGACATTCATCATCACACAGCCTCATGCATGGATGAGCTCTCCAGACTTCGATCTCAGGTACTTCAACATCTCGCACCCATGGGAGGAGCCCTGTTAAGCTCGGGAACCCACCCCTTCTCGTGCTGGAGAGATCAGCATGTCTCTGATCTTCCCCGCTATCACAAGCTTCTTGAGCGACTGCAGTGGATGGCCCACCGGTTCAATATTTTCGGTATTCATGTCCATATCGGTATGCCGGACGGTGACAGCTGCATTCACACCATGAACCAGCTTCTTCCCATCATGCCCGTGTTTCTGGCCATCTCCGCCAACTCTCCATTCTGGCAGGGTGATGATACGGGCCTCTGCTCAAGCCGTGTGAAGATTTTTGAGGGGTTAAGTCAGGGTGGTATGCCATTTTACTTCAAAAACTGGAAAGATTTTGAACACTGTGCCGGTCGGCTTATGGCTACGGGAAGTATAGATTCTGTCAGAGATATCTGGTGGGAGATGCGCCCACATCCCGACTTTGGTACGCTGGAGATACGTATTGGTGATATGCCTGCAACAAAGGCCGATACAGCTGCCTATATTGCCTATGTACGTTCCGAAGTCATTGCGGCTGCAAACAGTGAACCGGCTGAAGAGAAAGTTCACCCTTCACTGATCAGGGAAAACCGCTGGAGAGCCTGCCGGTATGGTATGCAGGCCGATATTATCGATCCCGTTACCGAGGAGCCTGTCTCTCTGCTTCTCTGGCTTGGAAGACGGATAGAGTGGCTGGCAGGACAGGGGGCCGATCCGGATGATTTAAGCAGTGTCGGGGAGCGCCTGAAAGTGTGGCAACAGCATGGTGGTGGAGCTTCACGTCAGCGAAGAATTTTCCATCAAAGTAATAACCTGAGTAACGTTGTGCAGCATATGCAGCAAGCGGATGGCTGGAGCTGAACATGACAATTACGCCTGAAATGTTACAAACCGCTGCCGATGAAGTAATGGCGGAAACCATCGCTATTCGCCGGCATCTGCACAAAAACCCTGAGCTCTCCGGAGAGGAGAAGAAAACAGCTCAGTTTGTTGCAAAGCAGTGCAGAACATTCGGCTGTGATGTTCATGAGAATATTGGCGGCCACGGTCTGCTGGCCACGCTCTCACCTTGCAAAACAGGGAGGACGATCCTGCTCCGTGCAGATATGGATGCACTTCCAATTCAGGATGCTAAGCAGTGTGACTATGCATCATCTGTTAATGGTGTCTCACATAGCTGTGGTCACGATGCACACACTGCCATGCTCCTCGGCACCATGATGCTGCTCTCCAGACTTAATCTGGAGCTGCTATACAATGTTACAGCCCTCTTCCAGCCGTCAGAAGAGATTACCGAGGGCGCTGCAGCCATGTTAAAGGATGGCGTTCTTGAAGGGGTTGATGCGGAGCGCATCTATGCGCTGCATGTCTACCCATATCTGCCATCCGGAAGCATTGGCCTGAAAAGCGGCGCGATGTGCGCAGCGGCTGATATGTTTGAGGTCGAACTGACCGGCCATGGTGGACATGCGGCGCGCCCGCATGAGTGCATTGATGTTATCCTGATTGCCAGCCATATCATCCAGGCTCTGCATCATATTATCAGTCGCCAGGTTGATCCGATGCATCCGGCTGTACTGACCATTGGTCAGATCAACGCAGGCCATGCTGCAAATGTGATACCTGAAAAGGCCTGTTTTTCCGGCACAGTTCGCAGCCTGAACGTTGAGACACACGAAGAGATCAGAGCCCGAATGGATCATATTATTCGACAAACGGCTGAGACCTGGGGCGCGACCGCCAGTTTCCATATGCGCCATGCAACACCAATGCTGAAAAATGACCCCGCTGTTATTGAAGAGGTTCGCCGGAATATTTCAACACTCTCCCCGGATACAAACATCATAGATATTGACCAGCCCTCCATGGGTGGAGAGGACTTTGCAGAGTTTCTACAACATGTTCCGGGATGCCTGATGCGACTTGGAACAGGCAGTGAGCCATCGACCCGCTATTCACTACACCACCCCTGTTTTGACATTGATGAGAAGGCAATGCGGAGAGGGATTATCGTGCTGGCAGCACTCGCCATATCACCGACAGGAAAAAAAGGGTTGTAATCAGGCTGTTATGACCCCATATATTCACCATGTTTAAAATTTTCCTTGCACTCTTTATTCTTCTTCCGCTGGCCGAGCTATATCTTCTGATTGAGGTGGGCTCCGGTATTGGTGGTTTTTCAACCATCGCTCTATGCCTTCTGACAGCCGCATTGGGAGGCATGCTTGTACGCCATCAGGGTATGCGCACACTTCTTCAGGCCAAAGAGCTCATGGATCGGGGCCAGCCACCTGCCGAGCAGATGCTGCATGGCATTATGATTGCCATATCGGGTGTGCTGCTGTTTATTCCCGGTTTCATTACTGATCTTATCGGTTTTCTGCTGCTGGTGCCGCCGATCCGAAACTGGCTGGGACATAAGCTTATTGCTGCTCAGGTATCAAACAGGAGTACGGGCGGAGAAACCATTATTGATGCTGAAGTCATTCACCACGATAAGCATCGCCTGCCTTGACGCATGACCAGAGAGCATGCACATTCGCACAAATATTTATAAATCAATTGAGAGGTCTTTTATGCAATCATCCATGACAGCTTCGGTCATCCAGACCGATGCCAGAATCACATTTCTGGGAAAAACTTATGGCATGCTGGCCCTCTGTATTGCAGCAGGCAGTGCCGGTGCCTACTTCTCAATGGGGCTTGCTTTTCCATATGAACATCCATTTATGATGCTCTTCGCCATGATTGGCGGGATTTTTGCGGTTCAGGCTCTGCGTCATACGCCCGGGGTCAACTTCGCCGCACTGCTTGGCTTTGGTGCCCTTACAGGCATGGCGATTGCACCACTGGTCGCTATCGTATCCGCTAAATCCGGCATGCTGGTTACCCAGGCATTCATGACTACTGCTGTTTCGTTCGTGGCGCTTACAGGCTATGTCTTTTATGCACGCAAAGACTTCTCATTCCTGAAAGGCTTCGTCTGGACAGGGCTGATTGCATTGATTGTCCTGAGCCTGTCCAACTATTTTTTCTTTGAATCCGGAACCATTCAACTTGCCATCAGTGGTATGGGTGTGCTGCTGTTCTCGGCCTTCATCCTCTACGACACATCAAACATACTGCGTGACTATCCAAATGATGAATATATCTCTGCAGCACTGACGCTCTATCTTGACGTCTTCCTTCTCTTCCAGAATCTGCTTGTTATGTTCGGTATCTTGGGCGACGACTGACAGTTACACTGTAAATTAGAAAAGTGGCCCGTTTTCGGGCCGCTTTTTTTATTTAAATGACGCAATCAGACTACGGATGTCACTGTCAGACACATTTTCGGCAATAAAAGCGTCTCCGATCTCTCTGAGAAGGATGTATCGAATTCTACTGCCAACGTTCTTTTTATCGTGCCCCATTGAATCGAGCCACTCATCTGCTGTGAACGGAGGAATAGTGACAGGCAGGCCTGCTGCCTCATAGAGACGCTGAATACGTGGCTCAAGGTTTTCGGCGGTCTGGCCAAGCATATGGGAGAGTCGGGCAGCCATGAGTGTTCCGAGCGCAACTGCCTCGCCATGCAGATACCTGCTGTAACCGGTCATCGACTCAATGGCGTGGCCAAATGTATGGCCAAGGTTCAGTAGTGCCCTCATACCCTGTTCGGTCTCATCGGCCATGACCACTTCAGCCTTGTGACGACACGATGTGAGAATGACATTGGAGACAACCTCAGGGTTCAGTGCCAGAAGCTCTTCAACATGCTCTTCGAGATAGCTGAAAAATTGACTCTCCCTGATCAATCCATACTTGATCAGCTCTGCAATCCCCGCACGCAGCTCCCGGACCGCAAGCGTTTTCAATACAGCCGGATCAATCCAGACCAGCCGAGGCTGATAGAATGCACCAATCATATTTTTTCCATGCGGATGATTAATCGCCGTCTTGCCACCTACGCTGGAATCTACCTGCGCCAGAAGTGTTGTAGGAACCTGAATCAGTGGCACTCCACGCCGATAACAGGCTGCAGCAAACCCGCTCATGTCTCCAACTACACCCCCACCAAGTGCAATAATGGGCTCCTGGCGTGACAGTCTGGATGCCATTAATGCATCCATCACCTTCATCCACGATTCACAGTTTTTATACTTTTCACCATCCGGAAGTATGCAGCTATGAACCTGCCAAGCGGCCGTTTTCAGACTTGTCTGAACAGTTTCAAGATAGAGGGGAGCCACAGTTTCATTTGTAATGATCATGCATCGTGACGGAGAATCAAAAAGAGTGGTCATCACAGAGCCGATAGATGCAAGGCAGCCGAATTCAATATGGATATCATATGAACGGTCACCCAGATCAACATGGTAAGTATTCAGATCACTCATCCCCCATACTCTGACAGAAAACCGGCCATATCTTCCACTAATTCACCAATATCTCTGATATGCTACACGAAACAGGGCGGCAAACTGTTCTATCAGTCGCCGCCCGGTTGTTGATTGGCCTGATCCAATCGGAGAAATCAGTACAACTCCCTACATAACAGGTTGTATGTCAACACCACCCTGCATAATCGAAGGTGTCAGGAAAATCAATAACTCGGTTTTATTGTCAACATTCCTCTTTTTCTTAAATAACCAGCCCAGTACAGGAATATTTTTAAACCCTGGAACGCCGTTTTCACTCTGTGTTTTATCCCGCGTGTAGATGCCACCAATTACAATCGTTTCACCACTTTTCATGTAGACATTGGTATTGATCTCTTTGGAATCAATCCCGGTCTCAGAATTAAAAGTGGTCGGTGTGTTCTTCGTTACAATGACATCCATGATCACACCATTATTGGCTGTAATTTGTGGCGTTACCTTTAACTCGAGCAGCGCATCAACAAGCGTCGTTGAAGGCGGATTGTTGGCAGAGCCCGGCGTGACAATACCAACTTTCACACCCTGCTTGATAAATGCGGGCTTCAGGTTTGTCGTAATAACTCTCGGATTGGAGATAATCTTGATATCATCATCCGCTTCAGATGCGGACAGCTCCAGATCCAGGTTAATTGCGCTTGTAACCGAGCCCAGACTCAGGCCGATCGCACCACCACTTAGAGCAGCACCAGCTGCGGGAAGATCCACAAGAGTGCTGCTGTTGCCAATTGCTGTTCCACTGCCTGCGGCCCCAACTTTGACCTGGTCGGGGAATCCAACACCCGTATTATCTGTATACTGGCCACCCCAGCGAACACCAAGGTCACGGGTGAAGTTATCTTTTGCTTCCACGATTCTACTTTCAATCAACACCTGCCGAACAGGTTTATCAATCGTTGCAATCAATCGTTTTATACTATTAATTGCAGACTCTGTATCTTTCACAATCAATGTGTTGGTACGTTTATCTACGAGAAAACTGCCTCTCGGGGAGAGAATACCAACGCTTTTCTCAGCTGATGATGAGCCTCCTCCACCAGCTTTAGCTGCTGTTTTTCCTCCGCCCTTGGTTGCGTTTGCCGAGGCTCCATCAAGCATTTTTTTGACATCAGCAACCTTGGTGAAGCTCAAGGTGATAAATGCCGTCATAAGCGGCTCCAGCTGCTCTGCACCCTTGCGCGCCTGCAGCTTGGACTCATACTCGGAACGTAACACCTCAACAGGCGCAATGCGCATCACATTGCCTGTCTTCTCCTGCCCAAGCCCGCGAGCCGCCAGGATCAGATC
>JAJRVG010000096.1 GCA_021545595.1 Zetaproteobacteria bacterium
GATGATACTTCTACTCCGATAATTCCAACCTGCAATGCCATCACCGCAATCAGAAGTGAAAACTCACTCATCTGCCCAAGACGAAACCCTACCTCCATTGAACGCCCTGTGGACTCGCCGGAGTTTCTCAAAAGCCACCTGAACACCACTGGCTTCAATAGCAGCATGGTCATGGCAATCAGCAGTGCTGGCAGAATCACCCCCTGAAGCACGGCAAGATCCAGGCTTGCTCCAATCGAAAAAAAGAAAATGACAAGAAAAAAGTCACGCAGTGGCTTCAACTTTTCTGCAATAAACTGGGAAACAATGCCGGTTGCAAGTGATACACCCGCTATGAATGCACCGATTTCATGTGACAATCCGAACACTGCAGCAAGTTCAGCCATACCCAGACACCAGCCAATCGCCAACAGGAAAATGTACTCCTGAATCTTGTCAAATCGCCGAATCAGTCTGCTCAGAAGATAGCGTTCCATCCCATAAGCAAAGGCAAACATCAGAGGCAGGGTAAGAAACAGTGACCCTATTTCAACCAGTGGCATCTCCCCCCTTCTCATGCCCTCCAAAAACATAAGCACAACAATTGCAATCACATCCTGAAGCAGCAGCACGCTGATCATCACTTCACCGATCCGCTTATGATGCAGTACTGTCGTTGGCAACAGCTTCAAACCGATAATGGTGCTGGAAAACATCAGCGTAAATCCAATCACCAGTGACTCAACCATATTGAAACCGAACAAACGACCAAAGGCCATTCCAACAAGTAGAAAGAGTAGTGAGCTTAGTCCGGTAACAATGGTTGTTTTCCTGACCATATGGAAAAATTTCTGGGCAGGCAGGTTCAGTCCGATCAGAAAGAGCAGAAAAATAATGCCGATATGGGCAATGGCCTGAACAATGGCAGGGTCCGGAACAAGTCCTATTCCCCAGGGGCCAATGCATATGCCCAACAGAATATAGGAGACCAGCAGAGCCTGGCGCGCATAGAGAGCAGCAGTTGCCAGCATTGCGGCACCTGTAAAAATCAGAAAGATCGTAAAAACAACCGGATCATCTGTCATATGTGCATCCAGAAACAGGCAACATATGACCTATTCTAGTTTAAAACCGGCCCCCAGGGATAGCTTTGTGAAAAACCTAGCTTAGATAACGCAGATAGAGATAGATGTGTGAAATTACAATAGTAAGCAACATCAGGCCGAAGGCGTGTTTCATAAACTGAAGAAACATGATTGGATGTCCTGCACGCTGTGCAAAACCTGCCACGATCAGGTTGGCTGATGCGCCGATCAGGGTACCGTTACCGCCCAGACATGCGCCAAGCGCAAGTGCCCACCAGAGCGGTGCCAGCGCGTCAGCACCGCCAAAGGTTGGAGCCATGTTCTCAATCAGGGGAATCATCGTTGCCACAAACGGGATATTATCGATCAGTGCGGAGGCAATGGCAGAGACCCAGAGAATGGCTCCGGCAGTTGCATTGAAATCACCGCCGGTCAGCTCCAGAGTCTTGTTAGCCAGCATCTCAATCACACCGGTATGCTCAACACCGGTCACAATGATAAAGAGCCCGACAAAGAAGAAGATGGTGGTCCACTCCACCTCGGCCATGATACCTTCATAGGCATGATCCTTGGCACTCAGATCCATGCCCCATGTCTGCAATAGCAGCAGCAGCGCAGCGCCGAACATGGCGATAGATGCAGGCTCCAGATGAAAGCTATGGGCAACGGTGAAACCGGAAATCACAAGGAAGAGCACAAGCAGGCTTTTCTTCATCAGCAGCACATCTTCAATGGCATCATTCTCATTAAACTGCATCACCAGTGCCTTGGCATCTTCTGTGGCGTGCAATCCGCTGCCGAACATGAACCAGATTACAGTAATCATTGTCAGCATAACAATCGGTATGATCGGGGCGAGGTTTATAAGAAAATCATAAAAAGAGAGTCCTGCGGCTGAACCGATCATAATATTGGGTGGGTCACCGATCAGCGTTGCTGTACCACCGATGTTGGATGAGAGAATCTGGGCGAAAAGAAACGGATAGGGTTTGATGCCCAATGCGTCGGTAATCAGCAGGGTCACCGGAGCAATCAGAAGAACGGTGGTGACGTTATCAAGAAAGGCTGAAAAGACCGCAGTAACGACAGAGAGCATCACCAGAATACCCCATGGATCACCTTTTACAGCCTTGGCCGATTTGATGGCCACGTATTGAAACATGCCTGTCTTCTGACTGATGGCAACAATCACCATCATGCCGGTTAACAGACCGATAGTATTAAAATCAACGCCGGCAATAGCCTGTTGCTGCGTGAGCACACCGCAGAGAATCATCAGGCCTGCACCAAGCAGGGAGAGAACCGCACGGTTGAATTTCTCCGCCATAATAATGCCATAGACACCCAGGAGCAGCGTCACTGCAACCCATGTGGGATGCAGCCCGAAAATTACATGATTCACCGAATCATGCATCAACCAGCCCCTCCGAATCACACTTGCTCAAACAACGGAGAATATCACTGGCTGCAATAATCCCCAGCAACACATTCTCATCATCTGCTATAAGCGCATAGTCAAAACGATCATAGGTGATCAGAGCTGCTGTAATGGAGAGCAGGGATTCGTTTTCATGAACAATCGTTGGATCCCTGTCCATAATGTCGCTTACTTTGTGGCCAATCATCTCAGCATAGTGCTTGTGAAGCACGCCCATATCGGGTGCATAAGAGATCGATTTCAGGTCACCGTTAATGATATATTCAGGAACAAGTCTGGAGAGTACCGACAGCATATTGACCGCACCCAGAATCTTACGGTTTTCATCAACAACAGGAAGTACACGGAATGATTTTTCACGCAGGATATTCAATACTTCTAAAACAGTCTGATCGGGATGACAGACCGTCAACTCCCTGGTCATAATAAGATTTGCTTTCAATTCAACCTCCCCTGCCTCAGACCTCTACTCCGGTCGCATATGCGGAAACAGTAGCACATCACGAATAGAGTGTTGGCCGGTTAACATCATCACCAGCCGATCCACGCCGATACCGACGCCGGCGGTCGGTGCCATACCGTACTCAAGCGCCCGTAGATAATCCTCATCCAC
The DNA here is from genome assembly GCA_021545595.1 of Zetaproteobacteria bacterium. Lineage (GTDB taxonomy): Bacteria > Pseudomonadota > Zetaproteobacteria > Mariprofundales > Mariprofundaceae > WSZY01. Next base: position 3,116 of record JAJRVG010000096.1, read on the forward strand.
ACCCGTTGCTTCAAGATCTCCGGCGGCTTTCGCCTGAGCCTGAGCAACAAAACGATCCCGCTGATCATCAGGGTCATTCAACTCGGAGAAACCATTGGCAATCTCCTTACCGGCAATAAACAGTTCAAAGCGATCGGTAACCGTTGGCTCCTCGCTGCTTCTGCGTGCCAGCGGTGAAACATCCACCGGATAGTGGGTTACAAAGGTCGGCTGCTTCAACTCAGCCTCAACCAGTTCCTCAAACAGGGCTGTCAGATAGTGGCCGGCCTTCCAGGTAATCAGTGGTTTGAAATTTTCAATCTTCTGCAGACAGATGGTTGCCAGCAGGGCTTTGTTATTGGCATGACCACGCAGGTCAGGGCACTTCTCAAACACGGCCTCATCCAGCCGGATGCGCTTGAATGGCAGGGAAAGATCAATCTCCACCCCATCCCACTCAACATGGGAGGCATCCAACCCTTCAGCAACGCCGCGAATCAGCGATTCGGTTGTGTCCATGGCATCATTGAAGTCGGCATAGGCCTGATAGAATTCAACCATGGTAAATTCCGGGTTATGGGTTGCATCAAGCCCCTCATTACGGAAGTTGCGGTTAATCTCGAAAACACGCTCAAAACCACCAACGACCAGACGTTTCAGGTAGAGCTCAGGCGCGATACGAAGAAACAGCTCCATGTCCAGCGCATTATGATGCGTAACAAAAGGACGTGCTGCCGCACCACCCGGCTGAGCCTGCAGCATCGGTGTTTCCACTTCCATGAATCCCTTATCTTCAAGGCCACGGCGTAGCAATGAGATGGTTCTGGAGCGGGTGCGGAATATGTCGCGACACTCGGGAGTCACCATCAGATCGACATAGCGCTGGCGATAACGCATCTCTTTGTCACTCAGTCCATGCCACTTTTCCGGCAGTGGCCGAAGACATTTGGAGACCATTTCGACATGTGAAACTTTTACCGAAAGTTCCCCAGTCTTGGTGCGGAAAAGAATTCCCTCAGCACCAATAATATCACCAAGATCCCACTTTTTAGTTGGATTATAGACCTCAGCACCACCTATCGCGTCACGACTGAGAAAGAGCTGAATACGCCCCTCTTCATCCTGAATATGCATGAAACTGGATTTGCCCATCACCCGATGGCTCATGATGCGCCCGGCTACACGGACAGATACAGCATCAGATAGCAGTTGATCAGTCTCTACGTCATCATGCTTCGAATGAATCGTAGCCGATCTTGCATCTGGTCTCCATGTGTTGGGGTATGCCTCACCACCTTCACGCAGGTGCTCTAATTTAGTCCGCCGAACTGCAACCTGCTCTTGTAAATCATATTGCTCAGACAGTTCTGCTTTTAATGATTTTTCTTCGGCCTTACCCTGATCAGTCTTCTCCGGCGTTTGGTCACTCATCGTGTTTAGCTGGTGGGGAAATCAGAGGCGGCTGTTCAGATCAAGATCACCAAAGAAGAAGGATATTTCGATCCCTGCATTCTCTTCGGAGTCTGAACCATGAACAGCATTGGCATCAATAGAGTTGGCATGGTCAGCACGAATGGTGCCCTCTTCGGCTTCTTTTGGATTGGTTGCACCCATTAGCTGGCGGTTCAGATTGACAGCATTACTGCCCTCCAGGGTCATGGCAAGAATCGGGCCGGAACTCATAAACTTGCACAAATCTTTATAAAATGGACGCTCTTTATGGACCGCATAAAATCGACCCGCCTGCTCAGCACTCAGATGCGTCATGCGGGTTGCGATCACGGAGAGACCGTTTTCTTCAAAACGACGGATAATGTCACCGATTACGTTCTTTGCCACTGCGTCAGGTTTAATAATGGAAAGTGTGCGTTGAATAGCCATGGATCCCTCTATTTAAATTTACTTGCTTGCCTGTCTGTCACCGAATGTGCTGCTAAACCGGCGAGATGCGGCACTATAAAGGAGGTGTCCACAACTTCCAAGGGTGAACATAAATCCTGTTCAGAACCGGGAACCATGAGGTTGCGCCTCCGCCATCAGGAAGCCCGATACCTCAATATTTTTCCGGCACAAAGTTCTGATCGTTAATATCCGGACGCTTATAATCAGGCTGCTCTTTTCTCGGACGAAGTGATTTGGGCCTGGGCATCACGTCTTCATAGGGAATGGATTGCAGAATCCAACTCAGGCAGTTAAGGCGCGCACGCTTCTTATCATCTGCATTCACGACATACCATGGTGCCTCATTGATATCCGTGTAGAAAAACATCTCATCCTTGGCCTTGGAGTACTCCATCCAGCGGTCGCGGGACTCCAGATCCATCGGGCTGAGTTTCCAGTGTTTAGTCTTATCCGTCGCCCGCTTCTGAAAACGGCGCTCCTGCTCTTCATCACTGACCGAAAACCAGAATTTAAGAAGAATAATGCCGGAGCGTACAATCATGCGTTCGAATTCGGGGCATGAACGCAGAAATTCACGGTACTCTTTATCGCTGCAAAATCCCATCACCCGCTCAACACCGGCACGGTTATACCAGCTACGGTCAAATACAGTGATCTCTCCGGCAGCTGGAAAATGCTGGACATAACGCTGAAAATACCACTGGGTCTTTTCCCGGTCGGAAGGTGCTGGCAGTGCTATCACATTACAACCACGAGGATTAAGCGGTTCCATCAGGCGCTTGATGGTACCACCCTTTCCTGCCGCATCCCGCCCCTCGAAGACCAGCACAACACGCAACCCTTTGTCCTTGATCCAATGCTGCCATTTCACCAGCTCTTCATAGATCTCTGAAAGGGCTTTCTCATACTCTTTTGATGCTATTTTCTTTTTCCTGATTGGCTCTGCTGCCTGCTCGCTCATAACACCCTCCGAAATTGACCGGGTATGATAACATAATATCTGCCAATGCTGAACTGCCCCTGATTCAGTTGTGGATCATGCCTCTACGCAAGCAGAACAGGCCATGTGAATGCTAAACAACCGAAATCACTATGCCGCCGCCCAGCAGTTCATCACCACTGTAGAATGCCGCCACCTGACCGGGAGCTGTCGGCTTCTGGGGTTCATCAAAGACAAGGTGGAGTTCATCGTTGCACCCAAGCTGGCAGAGAGCCGGCTGCATCTGGTATCTCACCTTGGC
>JAJRVG010000097.1 GCA_021545595.1 Zetaproteobacteria bacterium
AGATCAAAATCAGAGAGACCCAGACCGCTATCATCATCCACACTTTCCGTAGGTTCGAATTCGGGTTCCTCTTCGACGGCTGACACTGCTTCTTCAGGTTTCTCTTCAGGTTTCTCTTCAGGTTTCTCTTCAGCTTGCTCTTCAACTACTTCATCAGCCTCGGCTTCAGGTTCGGAGGCGGCCTCATCGGGTAGCTCCAGACCTGACAGATCGAAATCAAGGCCTCCCGTACCAATCGCTTCCGCAACATCTTCGGCGGGCGACTCTTCAACAGCCGCTTCGATTGCTTCAGTTTCAGCCTCTTTATCCCCTTCAGACATCTCCTCCGGCAGTTCGATATCACCCAGCTCCAGAGAGTCTCCCTCTTCATTTCCGGCAGATTCCACATCGGCTGCAGCCTCATCCTGATCCCCGGCAACCTCATCGAACGGAGCTTCGCTCTCCATGTCGGACACATCAAGCGCACCTGGCGGCAGCGTATCGTCCAGACCCTCTTCTTCGGCATCCACGCCTATATTCTCAGCAGCCATACCACTAATGGTTGCTTCAAAGTCGGTGAGGGAATCACCACTCAACACCATGCGTGCAGAGGAGAGAGCCGCATCAACACCAGCCTCATCTCCCTTCGCTTTTCTAACCTGAACCAGCTTAGCGTGGGCTTCCTGATCAACATCACTCAGCTTGAGCGCCAGCTCCACCTGCTTCTCAGCCTCATCTTCCATACCATAGCGCATATAAACATCCGCTTCGGACAGGTAATCAACATTTGGATCGGGCTCCTCTTCCTGATCCTCCTCGAAGGCCTCCATCTCACCGGTCTCATCTGCAGTGAGATCGGGAATCGAGTCGGTAAAGGCGTCCTCAAATTCATCCACGCCCATCTGTTCGCCAGCATCGCCTGCGGGCTCCTCAACGGGCACAACATCAATTTCCGGCACCTCTTCTGCTACTGTCGCATCAGCGGGCTCCTCAAAACTAACGGGGGCAGCTGCTTCGGTGGCTGCCTGTGCGGCCGGATGCTGACGTTCACGACGCATCAGATAACCAATCCCACCCAGCAGAACAATCACCAGTCCACCCAGTGCATAGGTGAGCCAGTCAAAGACAGAGCCTGCTGCCTCACTCTGTCTGGCACTGTCCAGTTCGGCATGGAGACGCGCCAACTGCAACTCCAGCCTCTTAATTCTTGCATCTGCGGCCGCCTGTGCATCGGCTACGCCGCTGGCAGAAAACTTAGCAAGATTAGCACTGCTCTCAGCCAGCTTCGCCTGCAGCTCCTCATTCTCCTTCTGCAGTTTGGCAACGGATGCTGCCAGGGCTGTGGTTACTTCCGACCCTGTCGCCACGGTATTTCCCGTGCCGCCTGCTTCACTATCACTGGCCACTGCAGAGGTGGTGGAGTGCTCAACAGCAGCCGGTGCTTCGCTGCTCTCTGACTCTGAAACGGGTGCAGATGCCACGCCTGTAGCAGATTTTCCAACACGGACGCGCTTACTGTAACGGGTCTCCTGCGCCTCTTTGACAGCCGCATAACGTGGCTGTTTTACCAACTCTCTCCAGCGCTGATTGTGATCCTTCATGATGGAACGTGCCTGTTCTGAGCTGATACGCTCAACCTCGTCAGCCATCGGCACATCAAGATGGGTTCCAGCCTGAATCAGGTTGACATTATCTTTCTCAAACTTGCTTCTGTTCTTCTCAAACAGCGCCACCATCACCTGATTTCTGGTGTACCGATTATCAATTCGCAGGCGATCTGCAACTGTGGAGATTGTGTCGCCGTAAACCATCGGGCCATAATGTGAAATGCGCGCCCACTGATCGTAAGGTCTGAATGGTGCAGCCTTTTCTTCAACGGCCTCCGCAGGCATCACCTCAACCGCTGTTACTGTCGGCTCTGCCGCTTCTCTGGCCGCCTCCTCTACGGAGACAGATGGGAGTGGAGCAGCCTCCTTGGATGGTGCTGCTGCCCGTGGCAGGTCGAGAAAAACGGGGTACTTTTTGAAGTGAGTGGCACGACCATAGTGAACCTTGAGAACCAGATTAAAGAAAGGTGCATCGATAACACTGCGGGAGGTAAGCTCAACACGAGTCCCACGACTGTCGCTCTCAACATCGGCACGAACCAGCTGCAGAGCCCGGTCACGGTAGACCTCCAGAATCCTGTAGTCGGCCGGTTCTGCCAACTCAACGGAAACACTGGAGATCACCTCACCCTCATCCAGAGTTAGTGGAACCTCTGCGTAGAAAGGCTCTCCGAGGTGGCTGGCTACATCAATTTTACCTAATGCGACTGCACCGGCATGTGTTGAAAACACCGCCATAGCAATGATGAGTCCATAAAAAGAAAGCATGATTCTTTGACGCATGCCACCCTCCTGTGATCGAAAACCTTCGGTCCAAAAAGCCTAAGGCTGTCGAATCAGAATTTCCGCTATTTGTACGGCATTTAGAGCCGCACCTTTACGTACATTATCAGCAACAACCCACAAGTGCAAGGAATTGAAGGAAGAATGGTCATTTCGAATTCGCCCAACCCAGACCGGATCGCTGCCCGCAGCCATCGATGGCATCGGGTAATCCTCTCCTTTTGGATCATCTACCACACAAACACCCTCAGCATCAGCCAGCAGTTCTCTGGCCCGGCCGGCATCCATCGGGCCGGAAAAAGTGATATTAACCGCCTCGGAATGGCCATAAAAGACCGGCACACGAACGGTGGTCGCAGTAACAGCAATATCGGCATCCATGATTTTTCTGGTCTCTTCAATCATCTTGTGCTCTTCTCTGGTGTAGCCATCCTCAAGGAAAACATCAATGTGAGGAATCACATTAAAAGCAATTCTGGCAGGGAGAATATTTGCTTCCGCTTCCTTGCCGGAAAGCAGGTTCCGGGTCTGTTCAGCCAGCTCTTCTATCGCTTTTCCACCGGCTCCACTTACCGCCTGATAAGTGGAGACCACCACACGTTCAATCGCCACGGCATCATGCAGGGGCTTGAGTGCCACCACCAACTGGATGGTTGAGCAGTTGGGGTTGGCGATAATTCTGTTCTCACGCGCCATCTCCAGCGCATGCGGATTAACCTCCGGAACCACCAGTGCAACCGACTCATCCATACGCCATGCACTTGAATTATCCACCACATAACAGCCCGCCTCGGCAAAACGTGGTGCATGCTCCCTGGAAGTGTCACCGCCGGCGGAGAAGAGTGCGATATCACTGCCTGTGGGATCAAATGTCTCCAGATCCTGAACGACGTAGTCTTTACCCTTAAATTCAACTGTGGAACCAGCACTACGGCTGGATGCCACAACAACCAGTTCGGATATCGGGAAATCGCGTTCAGCCAGAATTTCAAGCATGGTCTGCCCGACCGCACCGGTTGCTCCAACAACCGCTACGACATAACCATCCTTTTCAGATAAAAACGGTTCCATTATATAAGCCTCACCAAACGTTCACACACTGCATCGCCCATGCCGGAGCATGATACCGATGCTTCGCCGGCAGCTGCAAGATCAATCGTACGGAGACCATCATCCAGTGTCTTCTCTACCGCCTGCTCCACTTTTTCAGCCAGATCAACACGATCCAGTGAATA
>JAJRVG010000098.1 GCA_021545595.1 Zetaproteobacteria bacterium
GAGTATGCCGCATCTGATTACCGATGCATGGGATGATCTCCCCTGGCGGGAAAAGGCGATGGCCGGCATATCTGAATTCAGCGACAGCGACCTGAAAGAGAGAATGGTTACACTGCTTGCATGAGTCTCCTGATGCAGTAAAAAGGCCTTTTTCTCAGGGCGCGGTCTCCCGCTAAAATGGATCAGAGTGGGTTTCAGCCCCTCCCTTGAAAGCTGATTTAAGATAAAGCCTCCCGCTCTGTCAATACCGCCCTGCACCATCCCCTTGCCTTTCCTTTAACGGCAAAGCAGCTTTCAAAATTATGGCAACAGCACACTTTGACCCGGAAGAGATCGCCAAGTTTGAGGCCATTGCCGCCGAATGGTGGGATCCGAAGGGTCGCTTTAAACCACTGCACCAGATTAACCCGCTCCGGCTCGACTACATCGCAGAGCGGATCAATATGAAGACAAGCAATATTCTTGATGTCGGTTGCGGTGGTGGCCTGCTGGCCGAAGGGATGGCAAGCCGTGGCGCAACCGTAACCGGACTTGATCGCTCGGGGAAGGCGCTGGCCGTAGCCCGCACCCACGCTTCACAGTCCGGTGTCGAGGTGCAGTACGAATACAACGATGCCGAAACATGGGCCACAACCCATGCCGGAGCCTACGACGTGGTGACATGCCTTGAAGTACTGGAGCATGTCCCCGACGTACCGCGCACCATCGCTGCATGTGCCGCCATGCTGAAGCCCGGCGGAAAATTCTTTTTCGCCACCCTGAACCGCACACCCACCTCATACCTGAAAGCGATTATCGGTGCCGAATACCTGCTCGGCTGGCTACCGAAGGGAACCCATCAGTACAATAAATTCATCCGCCCATCGGAGATGGTGCATGCATTGAGGCTTAGTGAGCTGCAGGTTAAAGAGATTCACGGCATGTCTTACCAGATACTCGGTGACCAGTTCTCACTCTCGGATGACCTCTCGACCAACTATCTAGGCATGGCCGAAAAACCTGCCTGACACCATGCTGCGAACATGGTTAATGCTGCCCCTCTCTCTGGGGCTTGCCTTGGGTTTGACCCTGCTCCCTGAAACAGCCACTGCCGTAGATGTTGTGGCCGACACCGTCACCCGCGATGCCGGAGGCGTCCTTATTGCCGAGGGCAGTGTCGTCATTGAACGTGAGGATGAGACACTCGCAGCCGACCGCGTGATTTACGACGCTAAAAAGAAGGAGTTCAAGGCCAACGGTAACGTCACCATCACATCAGAGGGCTCCACTATCAGGGCGGAGTCGGGTGAAATGCATACCGTTAACAAAACCGGTGAACTCCGCGATGCCGAGGCAATAATGAAAGGTGGAGAACGGCTCAATTCGATGCTGCTGAAGCGCGATGAGAACGGTGTTATCACGGCAGAGGATGCCACCATCACATCCTGCCCTCCTGATGCGGAGGCATGGCTTCTCAAAGCTGGCCATGTAGAACTTGATCAGGAGAATGGTCTGCTGACTGCCCGGGATGCCCGTTTTGAGGTGGCAGGCATTCCCCTTCTCTACACCCCCTACTGGAGTCAGACGCTGCGCCGCAAGCCGGGCTTTCTGATGCCTTCCGTGTCGACCAGCAATATCCGTGGAACCGATGTAGCAATACCCTACTACTTTGCACCTGCACAGGATTGGGATGCAACACTGACACCTCGCTGGATGACCGCGCGTGGATTCATGGGGGCGGTTGAACTGCGACACGTCTCTTCCAGCGGACATGAAGAGATTCAGGTCGAGGGACTCAATGACAAGGTAGTATCGCTCCAGCGCGGCAGGGTACGTGGTGATATCCTCCGCGCCCTGCCTTATGGCATCAGCTTCTCTGCCAGCGGCGACCACATCAGCGATCGCAAATACCTGGCCGACTTTTCTGCCGACGGCGTTGATGTCTCTAAAAGCTATCTACAGAGCCAGGCATCCCTGTCGCAGAATCGGGAGTGGGACAACTGGACTCTCTTTGTCCGGCATCAGCAGGATCTGATTGTGCCATCCAATGCGGCAACACTGCAGATACTTCCCCGTTTTGAAAGTGAGATCCGGGTTCCGGTTGCGAATGATGCCGCAATGCTGGTGCTGGAGCAGCAGACCACCCAGTTTGCACGCCGGACAGGTGTAGATGGCTGGCGCCTTGACGTGAACCCCTTCATTGAAGTGCCATGGCAACTGCCGGGGGGCGGTATAAATTCAACGCTGAAAATAGGCGGCAGGCACACCCGTTACTGGCTGAAAGAGAGCATCGGCGAGTCAAACCTGAGCCGTAACACCTTTGAAGCCAGTCTTGATAACCGAATCAACTTCGAACGGATTAGTGAAGATCGAAAATGGCGCCACACCATCACACCGATCCTGCGCTATGACTTTATTGCCGCACCGAACCAGAGTGCACTGCCCAATTTTGATTCGGCATTCAGTCAGCTTTCGATGAGCAACCTTCTAACCGGCAACCGTTATACAGGTCGTGACCGTATCGAACGGATCAACCGGTTCAGCCTGCTCTTTAAAACGGGGCTGCAGCACAAAGACCAGGCGGGAGCCGTCTCACGGGATATTATGAACGCAAAGCTGGGAGCCGCCTATGAGCAGCTACAGGAGAGTGTTGACCCATCCATACTGCCAACAGCCACACACCCCGTCTCCAACCTGCTGGGTGAAATTGCTGTCTATCCACTTGTCGGCATCTCCATCTCAGCAGGTGGCCAGTACAATCCCGCAGATCGGTACTGGGCCATGGCATATGGCTCACTGCACGTGGCAAGTGAAAGCGGACACAAATTTAATGTAAGTTGGCAGAGAACCGATAGCCGTTACGCCGCCGCATCGGAGCTGATCGCTTCCAATGCCACCCTCAGAGTTGCCCAGCGCTGGAGTGCATTCGGCAGCTGGCAGTATGACCCCCGCCTGAAACTGACCCAGCAGGCCAGCGCTGGTGTTCACTACCTTCACCCATGCTGGGATCTGCGCATTGAGGGATACCACAACAATCTGAATGGAAGCAGCACCACCTCAGATTTCGGTGTCCGCTTCTTGCTAGCATTTAAGGGTCTGGGTAGTGTCGGATCATAGCCTGCAAAAACCACCCCTGTTCGGAGTTTACATGCGTTCTTTTTTTACTATGACAAGCTTGCTGTCGTTGATGTTTTCATCAGTGATTGGTACCGCTCATGCAGAAAAGATTGATGCCGTCGCCGCCGTCGTCAACGGTGTAGCCATCACCTGCTATCAGGTGAATCAGGAGAAAGAGCTCCTTGTTCAACAGCTCAAAGGGGCAGGGCAGGGGACACTTCCATCCGATGCACTGCTCTCCGAACGTGCACTTGATACCCGTATCACACTACTGTTACAGAAGCAGGAGGCCGCCAAACTCGGCATCACCGTTAAGCAGGAGGAGATCGACAACGCAATGGCCGATGTGGAGTCAAGAAACAAGATTCCAACTGGTCAGTTAGCGGAGGTTCTAAAGGCTCAGGGCATTAATATTGAAGAGTATCGTGAGACGCTTGGCGAACGCCTTTTAACCGGTAAAGTGATCAATGCCGCAGTTCGTTCCAAACTGAGCATCAGCGAAGAGGCCATGCGGGAGTACTACCGTAAATTCCTGAAAGACCCGAAACCGGTTCGGGAGATTCAGCTTGCTCAGATCTTCATTGCCCTGCCGTCCACGCCAACCCCTGCACAGTTCTCCAAAATTAGCCGGAAAGTAGAAAGCATTTATGAGCAACTGATCAATGGGGCCAGCTTCGACAAGTTGTCCGCTCTGAAGTCCGATGCTCCAGACGCAAAACAGGGTGGTTCGATGGGCTGGTTTTTCCCGGGTGGTATTGCCCAACAGTTTAACGAGGTGTTCACACTCCCTGTTGGCGGCATCGCAAAACCGGCCCGCTCTGCCGGTGGCTTCCATATCCTGAAAGTAACCGGTGAACGTATGCACGAGCCTGAAACAGGTGAGAGTCATGATGAAATTCATGCCCGCCACATCCTGCTTTCTCTACCGAAGTCGGCTGATACAGCAACCAGGGAAAAAATCCGCCATCGAGCGGCAGCCATTGCCCGTGAAATGGAGGGGAGTTCGGACGAGGAGTTTGCCACCCGTGCCAAAGATGTTTCACAGGGTCCCAGTGCCAAAAAAGGTGGTGATCTTGGCTGGTTTTCCAAGGGGCAGATGGTTCCGGAGTTTGAAAAGGCGGCGTTTGCACTTGCACCGGGAGAGACAAGTGGTGTAGTGGAAAGCACCTTTGGCCTGCACATCATCCATGTGATCGCCAAACGCCATATCGATCCCAATGCCTTTGAAGCCCACCGTGACAGGATTCACGAGCTATTGATCAACGCCGAGATGCAGAGCCAGACTCCGCGCTGGATCGGGGGCCTGAAAGCTGCGGCTGTAATCAAACAGAAAGGCTGTAACTAGGCCCTGATCAGTGAGTCCGACCCAGCCAGCACCCCTGCTGCTCACACTCGGTGAGCCGGCAGGCATAGGCCCCGACTGCGTTCTGCTTGCATTCAATGCCCACCCTGAACTCTTTAATAATATCACCATTGCAGCTCCCCGCCTCTGGCTGAGTGAACGGGCGAAAGAGCTTGGTATTGATATCGATATGGTTGAGAGCCATTCACTAAAGAGCATCGGTGAGGAAGAAGCTCTTTGCTGCTGGAATCCTCTCCCGGAAGAGGTTGCGTTCAGCGGTGTGACAACAGGCAATAGCTCTGCTTCCACTGCGGCCGCTGTTATTGGCTGTATTGAGTCAGCAGCCCATGCCTGCCTGCATGGAGAGGCCTCGGCGCTGATTACAGCCCCGATCGAAAAAGCGATTCTGCGTAATTCCGGCTTTGACTTTCCCGGCCATACCGAGTTTCTGGCCAGGCTGGCCGGAAGGGAGCGTGTGGTAATGATGCTCGCCTCCAACCAGCTGCGTGTGGCCCTGCTGACCACCCATATACCACTTAAGGATGTCTCCAGTGCACTGAACATTGAAGATGTCGCCACCAGCCTGCGTATCACCCACCATGATCTGAAACAGCGATTTGGACTCTCATCGCCAGGACTTGCCCTCTGCGGACTTAATCCTCATGCCGGTGAACAGCAGCACTTCGGCGATGAAGAGGCAACCATCCTCACCCCGGCTATCCAACAGGTGCGGCAGGAAGGTATTGATGTGGCGGGGCCACTGCCTGCAGACGCGCTCTTCTCACCGCAGCTGCGAAAGGAGTATGACGCCATCATCTGCTGCTATCATGATCAGGGGCTGATCCCGATCAAGACACTTAGCTTTGGAGATGCCGTCAATATCACCCTTGGACTCCCGTTTATCCGCACCAGTGTTGATCACGGCACCGCACTGGAGCGTGCAGGGACAGGAAAAGTATCCTACAGTAGTATCATGGAAGCGATCAGAATAGCCCGGCTAATGTTAAGCAACAGCGCTTCACAGGAGGTGAGTCATGCTGATTAATGATCTTGCCGGTCAGGTGCTTCTGGCCATGCCATCCCTGCAGGATCGTCATTTCCGCGACACTGTCATACTCCTCTGCCACCACGATGAAGAGGGTTCTATGGGGCTGATCATCAATCGGCCGCAGGAAGTTTCGATTATTGATGTGCTTGAAGACCTGAAGCTGACACCGGATCGTGGCCATATCGGATCGCTTCCCGACAACCGGGCACTCAGCTTTGAAGGCGGGCCTATCGATCCCTTCCGGGGCTTTGTTCTGCATGACGGCTGGCACATCTATGAATCGACCATGCAGATCACACCCGAACTGCACCTGACCACCTCCCGCGATGTGCTTGAGGAGATTGCGGCAGGGCTCGGCCCTGAGCACTTCATGCTGATTCTCGGCTATGCCGGTTGGGATGCCGGGCAGCTAGAGCAGGAACTTGCC
>JAJRVG010000099.1 GCA_021545595.1 Zetaproteobacteria bacterium
AAGCATGCCACTACGCATAAAACGGCTCATGCCGGCCAGTCCGCCAATAGCAGATACGAACACAGGCAGAATCAGATGTTTGAGCAGATCAATCTGCTGCTCCCAGAACCCCATCTGCAACCAGCCATAGTCATGGATGCCGGAGATCGGCAGCAGATTCATATTTACGCCCAGTGCAATCATCAGCAACAGGCCCAGCCAGAAGGAGGGAATGGCAAAGCCGATGAAAACAAAGATGGTCATGCCTCGATCAAACCATGAATTCTGACGTACTGCAGATGCAACACCGATCGGAATGGCAATGGCAAGAATCAGAAGCATGGCAAGGATGTTAATCCAGAGGGTAACCGGCAGACGTTCTGCCACCTTATCGAGAACCGGACGGGCATCCGATGAAAAGGAGGTTCCAAAGTCTAAAAAGGCCAGTCTTTTCATCCAGTTCCAGTACTGCTCATAAAGTGGCTTATCAAGGCCATAGTGTGCTCGCAACCGTTCTATATCCTGGGTTGAAACCTTGGGGTTGAACTCACTGCCGATCACACTTGGCTCGCCGGGTGCAAGATGCATCATGCCGAAAGAGATAATGGTGATGCCGATCAACAGAGGAATCATTCCAAGTAGACGTTTAAGCGCGTACTGTTTCATTGAGGCGGAGTGTAGAGAAGAATGCCACAGCCTGTAAGTATCTTGTTATTCACTGCACCGGCAGTTAAGTTTTTCACCGATATGAACAGTCATGACCACGGCCAGCATCAATCAGATCATAAGCATCTGAATGTCGCACTGGCACTGACAGCACTGTTTGCAGTTGTGGAGCTGGCAGGCGGACTTATTTCAGGCTCACTGGCACTGCTTGCCGATGCGGGACATATGGCCTCAGATGTTGCTGCACTTGCGATTGCTGCACTTGCCTCACAGATCGCCAGAAGGCCTGCACACAGAGGAATGACCTACGGTTATGGCCGTGCAAAGATCATTGCAGCTCAAATTAACGGGCTTGCGCTCTGGTTCCTTGCAGGCTGGATTGTCTGGGAGGCCGTTGGCCGGGTAGTTACACCACCAAAAGTCGATGGTTCCATCATGTTTGTTGTCGCATTCATTGGCCTGATCATCAACCTGATTGTGCTCCGCTGGCTGCATGGTGGTGAAGATATCAACACTAAGGCGGCATACTGGCATGTGCTTGGTGATGCACTGGGTTCAGTCGCTGCACTGGTTGGCGGTATGGTTATACTCTTTACCGGATGGATGCTGATTGACCCGCTGCTCTCATTCGTTATCAGCGCCTTGCTGGCCTGGGGTGGCTGGAGACTGATACGCCAGACCACATTTGAACTTATGGATGCCGTTCCGGGCGGCATTCAACTTGATGAGATCGAAACCAGTGTGTGCAGGATCGCGGGCATTAATGATATTCACCACATCCATGTCTGGAAACTGCCCAGTGGGGAATTGGCTATCTCCGCTCATGTCGGCTGTGAAGATATGAACCTGTGGAGCGAGCTGTTAACAGATCTGCATGGGTGTGTGGCCGAACAGGGCATTACGCATGCAACCTTTCAGCCGGAGCAGGGCGTCTGCACATCTTCCGATTCGAAATGCCAGGATTAAGAAACCCTACACAACTCCTCTATATCTGAGCCCGCAGGTCGGTTAGAGTTCTGATCTTGATTTTGATGGAGGCCTCATGAAAGAGCCGAGCAGACAGGCAGAAGTTACCACAACAGGTGCGAAGCAACCTTTTCCGAACTCAAAAAAGGTTTATATTGAAGGGTCCCGTGCTGATATCCGGGTGCCCATGCGCCAGATTTCCCTGTCACCAACAACGGCTTCCGAAGGTGTTGAGGAGAACCATCCGATTCTTGTTTATGACACATCAGGCCCGTACACCGACCCCGATGTTGAGCTTGATCTGCAAAAAGGGCTGCCTGATGTTCGGACAGCATGGATCGAAGAGCGTGATGACACCCTGTTTCTGACCGGCCTCTCTTCGAAATATGGCAACGAGCGTCGCGATGATGAAAAGCTGGATCACCTTCGTTTTGAACACCTGAAACAGCCCCGCAAGGCCAAAGCCGGCAGGAATGTCTCCCAGATGCACTATGCACGTCAGGATATCATCACACCTGAAATGGAGTATGTGGCGATTCGTGAGAATCAGCGGCGTGAGCATCTGCGTGAAATCACCAGACAGCATCCGGGCGAATCATTCGGAGCCAGTATTCCACATGTGATCACGCCGGAATTTGTGCGTGATGAAGTAGCACGCGGGCGTGCCATTATCCCTGCCAACATTAACCATCCTGAGCTTGAACCGATGATTATCGGCCGCAACTTTCTGGTAAAAATCAACGGTAATATCGGCAACTCAGCACTCTCCTCATCGATTGATGAAGAGGTTGAGAAGATGGCCTGGGCAACCCGTTGGGGCTCGGACACCATCATGGATCTCTCCACCGGCAAAAATATTCATGAAACACGTGAATGGATTATCCGCAACTCGGCCGTTCCGATTGGGACGGTCCCGATCTATCAGGCACTGGAGAAGGTGAATGGCATTGCCGAAGATCTGACCTGGGAAGTGTTCCGGGATACGCTGATCGAGCAGGCAGAGCAGGGTGTGGATTACTTCACCATTCACGCAGGTGTATTGCTGCGTTACGTGCCGATGACTGCCAAACGTCTGGCAGGCATTGTCTCACGCGGCGGTGCCATCATGGCCAAGTGGTGTCTGGCGCATCATGAGGAGAGTTTCCTCTATACTCACTTTGAAGATATCTGCGAAATCATGAAGGCCTATGATATCGCTTTCTCTCTCGGTGACGGTCTGCGTCCCGGTGCGATTGCCGATGCCAATGATGAAGCCCAGTTCAGTGAGCTCCGTACCCTCGGGGAGCTCACCAAGATTGCCTGGAAACATGATGTGCAGGTGATGATTGAAGGGCCGGGCCATGTGCCGATGCATATGATTAAGGCCAACATGGATGAGCAGCTTAAGCACTGCGATGAAGCGCCATTCTATACACTGGGCCCCCTGACCACCGATATCGCACCCGGTTATGATCACATCACTTCAGGCATCGGAGCAGCCCAGATCGGCTGGTATGGCTGTGCCATGCTCTGCTATGTCACGCCGAAAGAGCATCTGGGACTCCCCAACAAGGATGATGTGAAGGCAGGCGTGATCACCTACAAAATTGCTGCCCATGCGGCAGATCTGGCCAAAGGGCACCCCGGTGCACAGCAGCGTGATGATGCACTCTCCAAGGCCCGTTTCGAGTTCCGTTGGGAGGATCAGTTTAACCTGAGTCTTGACCCGGACACAGCACGTTCATTTCATGATGAGACCATGCCGAAAGAGAGTGGCAAGGTGGCTCATTTCTGTTCCATGTGCGGGCCTAAATTCTGCTCCATGAAGATTACGCAGGATGTGCGTGATTATGCCAAAGAGCACGGAATGGACAGTGCTGAAGCCATTGAAAGCGGTATGGCTGAGCAGTCTGAGGAGTTCACCCGTCAGGGAAGTGAAATCTATCATAAAGCATAACCAGAATATTAGCAGAAGACCTTGCCGCTCCGGCAGGGTCATCTATGCTAGAAGTACAGGTTGATTCACACTGTTCAGCCGTAACCAGACTCCGGGAGAAAACCATGACCACTGCACTCGATATTATGAATTCCAAAGCCTCACACTGCCTGGTTAATACGCCTATTCAGGAAATTATCCGACGTTTTGCAGATGAGGATATAACAGGCATGCTTGTTGTGGATGAAGAGAGACACCTCTTCGGTATCATCACAGAGTCTGATCTTATCGATCAGCAGGCAAGTCTTCATATACCTACCGCCATGGCTATTTTTGATATGGTGATTCCGGTGGGTGAGGAGCGTTTTGAGCAGGAGTTGGAGCGGATGCAGGCTCTGACGGCAGAGGATCTGATGGCCACAGAGGTGAAAACTGTATCACCGGAGACCAAAATTGATGAACTCGCCTCGCTGATGAGCGAAGGTAACGTTCACCATCTTCCGGTGGTGAAGAGTGATAAGATCGAAGGGCTGATCTCCAAGCATGACCTGATCAAAGCGCTGGCAAAGAACCAGCGATAATCACGAAACAGATGGCTCATACACGCCTGAAGAACGAGGCAGCAACCGTTGCCTGCGCTCAGACATTAGTCGGGCAGATCAAGCCGGGGCAGGTGATTGCACTCTCCGGTGAACTGGGCGCAGGCAAGAGTGTCTTTGCCCGCGCATTGATGCGTGCACTCGGTGTAAGCGATGAAGCGCTGCCCAGCCCGACCTTCGCGTTGATCCAAACCTATGATGGAGAGGGGTACAAAATCGCCCACATGGACTGGTATCGCCTTGATGATGCCAATGAGATCGAGATGCTCGGTGTACGCGACTATTTCGAACCACCGTGGATCACCATCATCGAATGGCCGGAGCGTGCGCCGGATCTATTACCACAAAATACGATTCGATTTCATCTTTCATCTGTCGATGATGATCCGGATATGAGAATAATTAAGAGGGTAGGTCTCTGACGGCTTACGCCTATTTGCGTTCTTCTGCTTTTGCATATACCAGGCCTCGATCTCTTTCCCTAACTGCGATAACAAAAATCACTATTTCAAACTTACTTCTACCGCTTCAGCCTTTTCATGTGAGCGCTCTTGTACAATCTGAGCCAATTCAAAGTCTTCCAGTTTATCCATTAGCCACTCATAGGTTTCAGCAGGCACAAAGTAAGCCACTGGAGTGTTGTGATTTAGAATTGCAATAGGAGCACCTTCTGCATCATTCAATAGTGCTGCGGGATTTTTCTTTAGCTCTGAAATACTTACAGAACAGCTGGATAAAACTTGCCTCATATACGCCTTCTCAGTTAAATAAGATTATAAAACAGCACTTGGTTTTAGCGAGGGAAGATCAAGTCTCTCTCCATGCTTTGGTTAGGCAATTCTTTGAATCTTGTGATAATCCTGGATTAAATCCAGTTCGTTGCTCTCACTACTTTGTGCTCTAAAGAGTTCCCACCGCATCTGTAAGTTAAGCCAAAAATCAGCAGACATACCAAAGAATTTAGCTAGACGCAGAGCAGTGCTTGGTGTGATGCCTCGTTTTTTATTTACGAGTTCATTGACGCGCTGATAGGGCACATGGATTGCATCAGCAAGGTTCCGCTGGCTTATATTCATGGGAATTAGAAATTCTTCCCGAAGCATTTCGCCTGGATGGGTC
>JAJRVG010000100.1 GCA_021545595.1 Zetaproteobacteria bacterium
ACCTGCATAGTACCAGCGCTGTACACCAGCACGCGTCAGGCCAGCCTGCAGATAGGCACGCACGCTCCCTGCCGTACCCTCAGGACGCAGACAGATATGGTCACCACCCTGATCCTCAAAGCAGTACATCTCCTTGGAGACAATGTCCGTCGCCTCTCCGATGGAGCGGACAAAGAGTTCCGTTGGCTCCAGCAGCGGCAGACGGACTTCATCAAAGGCGTAACGGGAAAAGACTATTTTGGCCGCACGCTCAACACGGCGCCATCTGGCCACATCAGCAGGCAATCCATCATGTACACCACG
Source organism: Zetaproteobacteria bacterium (assembly GCA_021545595.1). Taxonomy (GTDB): domain Bacteria; phylum Pseudomonadota; class Zetaproteobacteria; order Mariprofundales; family Mariprofundaceae; genus WSZY01. The sequence continues at coordinate 304 of JAJRVG010000100.1, forward strand.
GATAGTCTGTAACTTTTTAGCCATCTGATGTCCCTCCGCTTTCCCGTATTACGGCAGCCCTTCGCTCAATCTCCTCCACCAGGTAATCAAGCATCTTGGCTGAACTGATCTTGTCGGTTTTCTCACCATCACAATAGAGCGTATGGGTCGGATAGCCTCCTGTGACGCCCAGTCCAACCTCCCGCGCCTCCCCCGGGCCGTTCACCACACATCCAATGACTGCCACATCGAGGCTTTCATGAATATGTGCCACACGCTCTTCAAGCTGTGTCACTGTCTCAATAACATTGAACTTCTGTCGGGCACATGATGGACAGGCAATCAGGTTCACGCCACGGTGACGCAGACCCAGCGCCTTCAGAATTTCAAAACCGACACGCACCTCCTCTTCCGGCTCAGCAGCCAGAGAGACTCGAATCGTGTCACCGATACCACCGGCCAGCAGCAGCCCAAGGCCAATCGATGATTTCACAGTGCCTCCGAAGCGGCTTCCCGACTCAGTAATACCCAGATGCAGTGGATAATCCACCACCTCAGCAAGCTTTCGGTAGGCCACGACCGTCATTGGAATATTGCTCGCCTTCAGCGAGACTTTGATATCATGAAAATCCATATCTTCAAGAATACGGATATGATTCAATGCCGACTCAACCATCGCATCGGCACAAGGCTCACCATATTTCTCATTGAGCTCTTTCTCAAGTGACCCGGCATTCACACCAATACGGATGGAGACCCCACGCTCCTTTGCAGCTTTAACCACACGCTCAACCCGATCCCGGCCACCGATATTTCCCGGATTAAGGCGAAGCCCGTGCACCCCTGCATCAAGTGAGGCAAGGGCCATTTTATAGCTGAAATGAATATCTGCGATAATCGGAACATCGGTCTGATTCAGAATCTCCGGCATTGATGTGGCCGATTCGATATCGGGAACCGAAACCCGGACAATATCGGCACCGGCAGATTCCAGACACTTGATCTGCGCCACGGTTGCATCAATATCTGTTGTCAACGTGTTGGTCATCGACTGGACAGCAATCGGTGCATCACCACCGACAGCAACGTCACCTACCATCACCTTCCGCGTCTTGTGCCGCGGCATTACTATTGAATCACGCACGCTCTAAACCTTTTCTTTATTTGTTTTATTTCGGGGCGTCCCCACTCCCGGCTTCACTCCTGAGAATCTTCAGTCGCTCCTGCAACTGTCGTGCACGCCTGAGCGCATTAACATATTCAAGATTTTCCGGCATTAGTGCCACAGCCTGTTCCCAGTATTGGACAGCCTCATTCAGACGCTCTCTACGGAACTCCAGACTACCCTTGGTGAAGAGGGATGCTGCCTCTTTCTCAATACTGGACTGAATCTGTTTCAACAGGGCTGCGGCATCCTTGCCACCCTCTCTGCGGTAGACCAGTGCGAATTTTTTCGCCTTGATCCACTCACCCTTGTTGATCAGCGCTTTCACCTGTTTCAGCGTAACTGACTTAGGCAGAGCGGAACGCCTGCTCAGTTTGCCGGCCTTTGACCTTGCAGTCCGTACCGGAGCGATATGAATCCCTTTTGGTATCGCATTTTTGACATCTTTCATCAACTCTTTGCCACGGTCAGAGTCAGGCTCCAGTCTGAGATATGACTCAGCCTCAATATAAGCGATCTCAGGCTGTTCCTCATCCATGTAGTGGCGTGCCTCTCTGTAGGCCAGACTTGCACGATCTTCAATCATATCCTGAGCATGTTTACGTGCCCTTTCAAAGGCACTGTCTTTGGGAGAGACACCTTTCGGTGGTTCATAAGCCTCCGGCCATGCCAGCAGCGCCGAGTCTTCAGCCCGCCGCTGGGTCAGTAGACGATCCATACGTTTCTGACGTATCTTTATCTCCATACGATCCCGCTTCTGTTTCATGGCTTTCGGCCTGATGGAGTGGTCTGCAGCCTGCTGATAGAACTCCATGGCCTGCGACCATCTCCCAGCCTGCTCCGCCGCCCTGGCCTTTGCGCTGTAATGCTTAAACAGGCGTAAGCGGGCGGGTTCAACCTTCTGTTTCAACAGCTTAAGTGCCTGAGGATAATCCTCTCGCGTCTTATCCATGGCCATAATCCGGGCTCTGGAAGTCATGATCCTGCCCTGATTATAATCGCTAAGTGCCGCCTCATAGGTGTTCAGGAAGCTGAACCTGGTAGTGCTCCCACCCTCTTTTGTAAGAAATCCTCCACACCCGCTAAGCAACAGGGCCACTAACAGCCAAGATAGTCTGGTCAAATCAACGCTCCTATACGTCTCCGATTATCTGACGAACATCTGATGGAAGGGTCAGGTCAAAGGCCAATGCCACGGCATGGGCAATGTTACGCCTCACGCTCTCTTCCGCCGGCCTGATTATGCCACAACGCATGGGCTTACTGACACCTTTAATATCACGTTCGCCCATCTCATCAAATGCAAAATCATTGCTGCCGAGATGTGCGAAGGTTGCGTGGGAGAGAACAACCTCGCCACCCTCTCCAAGCCCGCCCATTCGCGATGCTACGTTCACCGTGTCTCCAATCACCGTATATTCCAGACGCTCCGCTGCACCGATATTGCCTACAATCGCCTCACCATGATTGAGGCCGACCCTGAACTGGATTGGCTCGCCGTTGGCACGCAACACACCCAGTCTGCTACAGGCCACCACCATGGCCAAACCTGCCATGACTGAATGGCGAACATGGTCGGGGTCTTCATTGGGATGGTTAAACACCGCCATAATGGCATCACCGATATACTTATCAACATGGCCACCGTAATAGTCGATAATACGGTGAAATACTTCAAAATGCTTGTTCAGCACATCAACAATCTCTTCTGTCTCCGTAGTCTCGGAAAAAGCAGTAAAGCCAACCATGTCAGCAAACAGGACAGTAACTTCCTGCCTGTGGTTTTCATAGCTACTCATACTACCGCCATCAAACACATCGGAGACCAGTTTTGGATTCAGATAGCGGCCAAAAACATCCTTAATCTCTTCTTTATGGGCGAGCTCCTCCACCATTGCATTGAATTGAGAGGTCGCATCGCTGACCTCATCATTGCCGGTAACGGGAAGGCGTATATGGTAATCACCATGGGCCACATGCTGAGCAGCATCCGCCAGCATCTCCAGAGGGCGGCTCATCCTTCCGGCTATCCAGTAGACCAGCACACTGGACATCAGCACCACCAGCGTGGCTGCAATCGACATCCTGCCGACCAGCTTTCCAGCAAGATCTTCCCATGCCTGTTCAGAGTAGCGAACGCCTACTATTCCAACCACCGTGCCGGCATACTCTACTTTTTTAACATACCAGAGACGATCAGTGGGAATGCGGACAATGTGTGAACTTGCGGACAGATTGTTAAGCAACAGGTCATCCTGACTGATATGCAGCAGATCATCCTGGCCAATTTCACCAAAGTGCTGATCTTCACCATTGGCATACTGGACGTGTACACCGAGCACATCGGGCACCTTGGCCAGAAACCCCTTCTTGCCTTTGATGATAAGTTCAATTTCGGCACTACTTCCAATCAGCATCGGTAT
>JAJRVG010000101.1 GCA_021545595.1 Zetaproteobacteria bacterium
AGGGGCAAACCTCTCTCTCCGACAACGATGGAACGAACCCAGATTATCGGAATAAGTCTGATCACCATTTTGATGTTGTTTGCATTTTATAATGATTTGTTACGGTTATTTAGAGGTTAGAATGTGCTCCATTTTCCAGAGGTTGTTTTCACATGGCTACAGTGTATTTTTTGCTGTTACACTACTCCTGTTGCCGACAGTTGGATTGTCTGCAGAGCTGGAAAGTGAAAAAATAGTCTCCTCTATCGAAGTTGCCGGAAACCACTATGTTGAAAGTGGCACGATTCTGGCCATGATCGAAATGAAAGCTGGTAAGGTGTTAAGTAAGAAGACGATTAGCCATGATGTTAAACGCCTTTTTAAAACCGGCTATTTTGAAGATATTTATGTAGTGGGCAGTCCTGGAAAAGATGGTGTCCGTCTGGTTTACACGGTTAAAGAAAACCCACTTATCTCTAAATTAGAAATTTTGGGAAATGATGAAATCCCTGATAAAAAGCTTCAGCTAAAACTGGGCCTGAAACCCGGTAGAGTTTTTAGTGCAGCCAAACTAAGAAATGATCGCAATACGATTCGTAAAGCATATCTCAAAAAAGGTTATTATCAGGTTGATGTAACAGCTACAACAGTTGTTGAAGAAGATGGAAGGGTTGCTCTGACTCTGAGTGTTAATGAGGGGCAGGTCACTCGCATCAAGAGCATCCAGTTCATTAGCAACACGGCCTTTTCAGACAGTGAATTAAGAGATATTCTGGCATCTCAGAAGTCCGGTTTCATGAGCTGGTTTGGGGATAAGGATGTATTTAATAAAGAGCGTTTTGGAGGAGATTCTCAACTACTGCAACAGCACTATTTGAACAATGGTTATCTGGATTTTGCGATTGAAAGTGCGCAACTCTCTCTAACACCCGATAAAAAGGCTTTTTATCTAACATTTGCGCTTCATGAAGGACCTCAATACAGCATAAGCCAGGTTGATATACAGGGGGACATGGTTCCATCCCGTGAGGTTTTATTGGAAGCCATTAAGCTTAAAAAGGGAGACATCTATTCACTGACAGATCTTCAAAATTCTATTACTGCGATGGAAGAGAAGGTTGGCGACGAAGGTTATGCATTTGCCAGTGTGACACCGATCCTGAAGCGCGATATAGCCCTGAAACAGGTGTCTATTATTTTTGATGTTGAGAAAGGTAGAGAGGTTTATGTAGAACGCATTCAAATCTCTGGAAATGAGAAGACAGAAGACAATGTGGTTCGGAGAGAGTTCCGACAATTTGAAGCTGCACGCTACTCGACCGCTAATGTCAGGCGAAGCAAAGAGCGTTTGAGCCGTAGCAGGCTATTCAAAGATGTGCGTGTTAACCTTGAACGCGGTGAAGCCGACGATCTGGTACAGATGAATGTTAGCCTTGAAGAGGATAAAACCGGCAGTTTTACCCTGGGTGCTGGCTATTCCCAACTTGAAAAGGTCTTTTTTAAGGGAAGCATTGAAGAGCGAAATTTTCTGGGTAAAGGCTACACTACCAGGGGTAGTGCGGAGATTGGAGCCGCAACCCAGAATTTTGATGTGAGCCTGGCTGATCCATATTTTCTTGGCTCTGATATTGGAGCTTCACTAAACCTGTTTAAAATACAGACAAAACTGGCCGACATTGTAACCTATCAGACTAATAGTATTGGTGCCGGAACAACCTTCTCTATACCCTTATCAGAGTATCTTTCATACTCCATAGGTTATCGCTACACCCGAACTAAACTTACCGACATTCCAGTAGATGCCAGTCTGGTGTTAAGGTCTCAGGAGGGGCTTCAGTCAACGGGTGAAACTCGCCAGTCACTCGCATGGGATACACGTGATAAGACGCTGGCACCCGGCAAAGGGCATCAGGAATCACTGTCATTAAGCGTTGCCGGCCTTGGCGGAAGTAATAAGTTTCTGGAGGTGACGGCTTCAACAAAGAGTTACTTCTCATTAGGTAGGGGCTTTGTTTTCAACCCAACATTTTCAGCCAGTTATATTGAAAGTTTCGGGGGTCAGGAGGTACCACTTTTCCGCCGTTACTCCATGGGTGGTATAGGGTCTATTCGCGGATTCGATTCATATGGAATAACACTGCGGGACCCGGTTACGGGAGATATAATTGGAGGTGACAAGATGGTTCAGGCATCCCTGAATCTATTTTTTCCGCTTCCATATGTGAGGACGTCAGGCTTACGTGGTGTGATTTTTCTTGATGCAGGCACACTTTGGGGCAGTGTTAACACTTCTGTTGGTGGAGTGTCGGTAAATTATAGAGAAGATTTCTCCACATCAAAGATACGTACCTCAACGGGGGTGGGTGTTGAGTGGATATCACCACTGGGTCCGTTAGCACTGGTCTGGGGCTTTCCGATCAATAAGGTGGCAGGAGATCTTCTACGAAGTTTTGAGTTTGGACTGGGCGCGAGTTTTTAAAGTTAGTTATTTGTCTGTTTTTAGGAGTTGATATGAAGATTAAATCACTATTTGCTATTGTTTTGGCAGTTGCACTCTTGCCTGCAGTATTGGCGAATGCCGCTGATATGAAAATTGGTGTTGTTGATGTGAAGAGCGCCATTGAAAATACCAAGGCGTATCAAAAGGGATTAAATCGATTAAGGGCCCTGGCAACAAAAAAGCAGAAAGAGCTGGATGCTCTACGTGTACAAATCGAGCAGGCAGAAAAAGCCATGCTTGGTCAGACAATGGCAATGTCGCCTGAGCGGCTTGCTCAGAAGCAGTCGGAGATTAAAGATCTCAGAAAGCTTTACAGCCGTAAGCAGCAGGATGCCCAGGAGGAGATTGTTGGTGAACAGGGTAAACTTCAGTCCACTCAAGGTATAAAGCTTTCCAAGACTCTTAAAGCGTATGGAAAGAAGGGTGGATATGATCTGATTCTTCCTAAAGCACAGTTCGTGCTTTACTCCAATCCTGCGCTCGATATAACAAGTGAAATAACCAAGCTTCTGGATAAATAAGAAGTTATTAAGAACGGTCTGTTTTGAATATAAAAGAGCTGGCCAAACTGCTGGACGGGCAGTTTTATGGCAGCGATTCATCGGTTGAAATCAGAGGTGTAAATACGCTTCACAGTGCGACTGATAGTGAAGCCTCTTTTCTTGCCAACATGAAGTACAAGGATGACCTGCGTGATTGCGATGCCGGGGTGATTCTGGTCGCATTGAACTTTCCCGATGATCAAGCCAATGAGAAAGAGCTTATCAAGGTTGCCGACCCATATCTTGCATTTGCACATCTGCAACGACATTTTCACCCGTCTCCAATCTCATCTGGAAACCGGCACCCTACAGCAGTGATCGACCCTGCGGCTTTGTTGGCGGATGATGTTGATGTGGGCCCCCATGTGGTCATTGAAGAGGGGGTTACGGTAGGTTCCGGAACCATTATTCATGCAGCCTCTGTGATTGAAAAAGGGGCATCTATTGGCCAATCCTGTATCATCCATGCCCGTGCAGTGGTAAGCCATGGCTCTCTGTTGGGTGACAGAGTCATCCTTCAGTCAGGGGCAGTGATTGGTTCAGACGGTTTTGGTTATGCATGGAGTGGCAAAGAGCATCTGAAAATCCCCCAGACTGGTCGCGTTGTACTTGAAGATGACGTGGAGGTTGGAGCCAATAGCAGTATCGACCGTGGAGCGCTTGGTGACACGACTATCAGGCAAGGGGTCAAACTGGACAATCTGATTCAGATCGGCCATAACGTTGAAATTGGTCCATACACTATTATTGCCAGTCAGGTCGGTATCTCAGGCTCCACAACACTTGGTGCCGGGTGTCAGATTGGCGGGCAGGCTGGTGTTGCCGGGCACCTTAAAATTGGTGATGGTGTCAAACTTGCAGCAAAAAGTGGCGTTATGGGAAATCTTGACGCTGGCGGAATCTATGCCGGTTCTCCTGCGATGCCACACCGGACATGGTTGAAGGTCTCGGCGTTAATAGTCAGGCTGCCTGAAATCTGGAATCAGATTCGAAAAAAATAGTAAAAAACATTGAGAGAAAGTAATGCCTACTTTGAATATTGATGAAATAAGTTCTTTTCTTCCACACCGTTATCCGTTCCTTCTGGTGGATCGGGTTCTTGATTTCACCCCTGAAGAATCGATCAGAGCGATTAAGAATGTGACAGCGAATGAACCGCACTTTATGGGGCATTTCCCGGACTTTCCGGTTATGCCAGGTGTTTTAATTGTGGAAGCGATGGCTCAGGTCGGGGGTATACTGGCATTTCAGTCAGCACCGAAAGATCAGGAGTTTCTGGTCTTTTTTACCGGCATTGATGGTGTTCGTTTTCGCAAACCCGTACGACCGGGTGACCAACTGCTATTTGAACTGACCTGCCTCCGTCGCAAGGGCAACCTGTGGAAATTTAAAGGTGAAGCTTTCGTAGACGGTAGCCTTGTGTGTGAGGGAACCCTTATGGCATCTCTGATGCCTAAAAACGTATAGTGCCTCAGATGATTCACTCTTCCGCCGTCGTTTCAGACCGTGCTGAAGTTGGCAGAGATGTGGAAATTGGCCCCTGCTGCATTGTTGATGAGCATGTAAAAATAGGGGATGGGTGCAAGCTGATCTCCCATGTGGTGATTTCAGGGCACACAACTATCGGATCAGACAACCGTATTTTTCCCTTTGCCAGTATCGGACACGAGCCTCAGGATTTGAAGTACCATGGTGAACCTTCTGAAGTTATCATCGGTAGTGGAAATACGATCAGGGAAAATGTAACCATTAATCCCGGCACCGAGGGTGGCGGGATGCTGACCCGGATCGGGGAGAATAACCTGCTGATGGCCTATTCGCATGTTGCTCACGACTGCATCCTTGGCAGCGGGATCATTATGGCAAATGCTGTGACACTTGCCGGTCATGTTGAAATCGATGATGGAGCGATTATTGGCGGCATGTCTGCCATCCATCAATTCATCCGAATTGGCCGTTATTCCATGATCGGTGGCATGAGCGGTGTTGTTAAGGATGTACCACCATATTGTCTTACTGCCGGCGGTTATCGCCCCGGCCTGGCAGGACTTAATCTGATCGGCCTGAGAAGGCGAGGCTTCAGCAATGAACGCATAAAAATGCTAAAGGAAATTTACCGTATCCTGCTTCAGGGCAGTGGCAAAATTGATGAGCGAATGAGTGAAGCAGAATCCATCGCCGGTGATGATGCTGATGCACTGCATCTGCTTGAGTTTGTCAGGAGTGCTGAGCGAGGCATGACAACTCACCGCCGGGATTCATCACAGTAGTCCGGTTTTAAATTTTCACTATGTCTGACTCTCCTAAAATTGGCCTGATTGCCGGCTATGGCTCATTCCCTCTGGAGATGACCGAAGAGCTGAACAGGCTTGGCTATGAGGTTCATGCTGTAGCTGTACATGAAGAGACATCAGCGGAAATTGAGTCCATGGCAGCTTCAACATGCTGGCTGCACATCGGCCAGATTGCCTCCATGATTAAGGCATTTAACAACGCCGGGGTCAGCGAAGTGGTGATGGCCGGCAAGGTTCGCAAGCTTCTTCTGTTTCGCAACTTCCGCCCCGATTTCATGGCGCTGAAGGGCCTGCTCAAGCTTCCCGATCGCCGCGATGATTCACTCATGCTGGCTGTGACCTCTATTCTTGCGGATGCAGGCATTACTGTTCTATCTCAGGTTGACTATGCAGGTGATATGATAGCATCCAAGGGTCTTCTCTTCGGCCCGAAACTGAGTAATAAACTTTTAAAAGACGGCATCTTCGGTTTTTCCCAGGCAAAGGCTATTGCCGGAATGGATGTTGGCCAGACAGTTGTCGTTCAGGATCAGGCGGTGCTTGCTGTTGAGGCTATTGAGGGTACGGATGAGGCAATCAAACGG
>JAJRVG010000102.1 GCA_021545595.1 Zetaproteobacteria bacterium
TATGGGTCTGATTATTGCGCTTATTCTGGAGACGATGGACACCTCGGTTGGAACCATTGAAGAGGTTGAGGCCTTCCTTGAGGTTCCTGTGATCGGGTTTGTGCCACATATTACTCATAATGAGGCGATGGAACTCTTTTCCGGTGTGGAGGGATTGGCGATTAGTGGCCATGGACTTGAGCGACAGATGCGCCTGATTAGCCACTTCTCCCCACCCTCGACCATCTCAGAAGCATATCGAAGCCTGCGCACAAACCTTCTTTTCTCACAGGGTGGTGGGGATCACCGCGTCATTCTGGTCTCCAGTGCAACGGTTAAAGAGGGTAAAAGTACCATTGCAGCAAACCTGGGCATTGTGGTGGCTCAACAGGGAGCACGCGTGCTTCTCATTGATGGGGATATGCGTAAACCAATGCAGCATCATACATTTGGACTAAAGCGTGCCCCTGGATTGAGTGAATGCCTGCTGGGTCAGATGAACTGGCGGGATACGATAAAACGCTTCTCTGATGTCATGCTTGGCGATATGGGCATTGATCAGGCACTTTTTACACCGGGATTGGATCAGCTTGATATTCTCACGTGTGGCCGTGCCAGTGCAAACCCTCCGGATCTTCTTTCTGACCCGGCTATAGACAAGCTTCTGGCTGAAGTCCGGGAAGAGTATGATATGGTGATTATTGATATGCCGCCCCTGCTGCATACCACCGATGCGATTATCGTTGCGTCAAAAGTAGATGGTATACTTCTGGTTTACCATATCGGTTCCGTTGTGCGCGGTGCGCTAAAGCGTGTAAAAAGTAATATTGAGAGTGTTGGCGGCAAGGTGCTGGGTGTTGTGCTTAATGGTGTGCGTGGAGACCTCTCGCCTGACTACTCCACATATAAAATGGATCGCTATTATGCCTACAGTTACGGTAAGGATGAGAAGATGCGGTCAGACTGGTTGGGCCAGCTTCAGAGGCAGGCTAAAGATATTCTCGGTCAGGGGCTATCTATGATACGCAGTATATTGAAAAAGTAGAGCTTATGCAGAAAGATCTGGACAGGCTATGGAAACGGAAACGACGGAGACAGCGCGTGGTTACTGTGCTGGTTCTGGCGATTGTTGCTGCACTACTCATTGTTGGCGTGCGTGCGTGTAGTGATCAGTTTCAGGAGCCGTATAACAAGGATTACCGTCCCATGGATACTGAACGGCAGAAAGAGATGGGGTTAAGACGCTGATCACTTCAACTATTCGGGTGCCTTTTCCTCCCACCGTACTGTTTACGTTCATATTGGTGTTGTTGCTGTTGTATGCGGTTTCACTGTTCGCACCGGAGATGCTTCAAGGGCCACTGCTGGTATGCGGTGCAGCGATGATTATTGTTGTCGCTTTTACCAGTGTTGAACTGACGCTCTACATGCTTATTTTTTCAACACTGCTTTCACCGGAATTAACCTTTGGTGGCGGTGATGTTGTGGATGTGGTTTCAGGGAGAGTCAGTACAACAGCATCCCGGGGTATAACACTCAGGCTGGATGACATATTGCTCACGCTTGTCTGCCTGACATGGCTTTTTCGCATGGCCATCCATAAAGAGTTGGGATCAATACGGGAAACACCTATAAACCAGGCGGTAGGGTGGTATTGGCTGGCAACTTTCTTTGCTACACTGATCGGATTTTACAGTGGCAATGTGGGGGTCTACGGATTCTTTTTCGTGCTGAAGTATCTTGAATACTTTTTGCTCTTTTACATGGTGATGAATCACCTTCATGATCATGAAGCCATTAAGCGTTTTTTGATGGTGATGCTCTTTACCTGTTTCATCGCAAGTCTTGCAGGAATCAGCCAGATTCCTTCAGGGGCAAGGGTCTCTGCACCATTTGAAGGTGCAGAGGGAGAGCCCAACACCTTCGGTGGCTACCTTATGATGATGTTTTCGGTGGTGTTAGGGATGATGCTCTATACCCCCAGAGGAAAACGCAGGACGATGCTGGTAGCCATGCTGGGCATCATTATCATACCATTTGTTTTTACAGAGTCGCGGAGCTCATATCTCTCATTTGTTGTGGCTATGGGGCTGTTTATTATTTTTTCTAAAAAGAAACGACTTCTAATTGTGGGTGCTCTTGTTGGCCTTGCTCTGGCTCCGGTAGTGCTGCCACAGAATGTAATTGACCGCGTGATGTTTACCTTTACCCAGGCTGAACAGGCGGGGCAGCTTAGTGTGGGGGCGGTCAAGATTGATACTTCAACATCTGCAAGGTTGGAAGCGTGGAAAAATGTTCTTACAAAAAAGTTTCCGCGGAACCCGTTTTTGGGCGTAGGTGTTACCGGGGGCGGGTTCCTGGATGCGCAGTACCCCCGTGTACTGCTTGAAACAGGGATCATAGGTCTGACTCTTTTCCTCTGGCTGCTACGCAGGATATGGGTGTTGTTAAGGCGCTGTTACACTGATATTGAAGATCAGCTTCTGAAAGGTGCGGCACTGGGGGCTGTGTGTGGTTATGGTGGCCTTCTCGTCCATGCAATCGGGGCCAATAGTTTTATTATTGTGCGTATCATGGAGCCATTCATGATTATTATCGGGCTGTTGTTTGCAACACTGCTAACTGAGGAGCAGATGAAAATCGAGGCCAAAAAGAGCCCATCTGTCGATGATGAAGGCTTGCAAAGTCAACCCGGTGGATGAGGATAACCTCCCCATGAAGTTCACCCTGTGTTTTTTCCGCTCCCTGCTGTTGCTTATAGGCCTGTCAGTTCTGCAGGTGCCTGCAATGGCAGGATCACAGATCAACGATGTTCGACTCTGGACAGCACCTGATCATACTCGCCTGGTTTTTGATCTGGATAGAACCATTGAGTACAAGATTTTTCGCTTGCATAAGCCGGAGCGGATTGTTCTTGATCTGCATGGGGTTAGGCTTCGGACTACCCATCTGAAAAAGCTGGTCACTTCAGACCCTGTGATTAAAGCCATTCGACATGGCAAACCCAAAAATGGGATACTGCGTATTGTTCTGGATGTGAAGGAGGTGGTGAAGCCCCGTTCCTTCCTGTTGAAGCCGATGCATGGGAAGCCGCATCGTCTGGTTGTCGACCTGATGCGTCCAGGTAGAGAGGTTGTTGAAGAGAGGGTGATTACTGCGGAGAAGATGCGTTCAAAGAAAGAGATTGTGATAGCGATTGATGCGGGTCACGGTGGTGAAGACCCGGGAGCCATTGGGAAACGCGGTTTACAGGAAAAGGTTGTAACACTTGCAGTTGCAAAGGAGCTGGCAAAGACGATTAATGCCAGAAAAGGAATGCGGGCAGTGCTGATTCGGAAAGGTGACTATTTTGTCCCCTTAAAAAAGCGGGTCCGGCTGGCCAGACGCTCCAGAGCTGATCTTATGATCAGCATTCACGCCGATGCCGTAAGAAACAGGGGAGTAAAGGGAGCCAGTGTTTATACACTTTCAGAACGTGGTGCAACGCCGGACAAAGTGGCGAAGGCTCTGGCTGCCAGAGAGAATGCTGCTGATGCAGTGGGTGGTTTTGTCTCCAGTGAAATAGACGATCCAATGGTCAATATGATTCTTGGAGATATGGCCAAGCGAGATAGCCTGAATAGTGCATATCTACTGGCTGAAACCATCATTAAAGATTTCGGTAAAATTGGGCCCATAAAATATGGTACGCCAAAGCAGGCCAGGTTTGCAGTGCTTGGGGCTCTGGAGATGCCGAGTGTTCTGGTAGAGATTGATTTTATCTCCAATCCAAAGCGGGAACGAATGTTGCGCTCAAGCAAGCACCAGAAAAAAATGGCCAAGGCTCTATTGAACGCAAGCCTCACTTTTCTTAAGCGGCAGGGGCATCTGAAACAGACGGCGATTAATATGGTTGAACATCAATATTCAACGGCTCATCAAGTTAGTGGACTCAGGTATCTGAACCATTCAGAGCAACTGGCCATTGTATATCCTGCAGGGGAGAGGCGGAGAGAGCTTCTGCCTCTGATTTAGGGCCTGTTAACACTAATTTCGATTGAAGCGCTGTAGTCCCAAATGAGGCAAGTCAAGGCGAGAGGAGTGAAGTTTGGTGATTTCAAATAAACGAAGAGCAACGCTGAATAGCCTCATTTGGGGCACAGCCCCCTGGGATAGGCTATTTTTGCACTTTGCTGTGTTGTTTTTCGCTGATGTGCCTCGGGCAGATTACGCTCAAAACGCCTTGCATAGCCACAAAAATGGTCGTATCGCTACGACCACAATTAGTGTTAACAGGCCCTAAACATGCTTCCTCTTTACAAGCGGCTTCTACAGTTTTTAAAACCCTATCGCGGACGTCTTGCTGTCGCCATGTCCTGTATGGTAATACTTGCAGCCTGTACAGCTGGTCTGGCATGGGTGCTGCAGCCTGCACTGGATCATGCTCTGAGCGGGAATCATGAGTACATTTATCTTATCCCGCTTGCCGTGATTGTCATCTATCTGATCAAGGGCATTGCATACTTTGGGCAGAGCTACATGATGGGCTATATCGGGCAGCATGTGATCTATGATCTGCGCAACCTGATTTATCAGCGTCTGACAGAGCAGTCACTGGGCTTCTTTGTGCACCGTAAAACGGGAGAGTTGCTGGCACGTATCAGTTATGATGTCTCCCTGGTGCAGGCGGCGGTCAGCACTTCAGTTACCGCGTTAATGAGGGACTCTGTCAGTATTGTCTTTCTGCTGGCTGTGGTGCTTTATCAGGATTGGCTACTGGCTCTGATAGCCGTTCTTGTTTTTCCTGCGGTGGTCTACCCGATTATCCGCTTTGGCAAAAAGATGCGCAGCGCCAGTTTTGACGGGCAAGTCTCGATGGGCCAACTCTCCAGCCTGGTAGAGGAGACGGTGAGTGGTATACGTGTTGTGAAGGCTTTTGGAATGGAAGCGTATGAATACAAGCGCTTTACTGCTTTGACAGGTGACTTTCTCAAACACCAGCTGCGTGTGTTTAAGGTTCATGCCCTCTCGTTTCCTATCATGGAGCTGCTGGCCGGTTTTGGAATTGCCGGTGTCCTCTTTTACGGCGGGCTGCGTGTGGCATCGGGTGAGACCACAGCAGGAACGCTCATGTCTTTCCTTGCTGCGCTGATTATGTTGTATGAGCCGGTCAAACGTCTCTCACGGGCAAACAATGAGATTCAGCAGGGGCTGGCTGCATCAGAGCGAATTTTTGAGGTGCTGGATGAGCCTGTAATCGTAGAGGATGTTGCAGCAGCGAAAGAGCTGCCACCATTTTCTGATTCAATCCGGTTTGATCATGTTTCGCTACAATATCCCGGTGCGGAAGTTTTGGTATTGAATAATATCTCCTTCCAGGTTAATGCTGGCGAAGTGGTTGCTCTGGTTGGACGAAGTGGAGCGGGGAAGACATCCATGGTCAATCTTGTACCACGCTTTATGGACGCCACAGCCGGGGCAGTTCTGATTGACCAGTTTGATGTCCGGGAGCTGTCTCAGGCATCTCTTCGGGGTCAGATATCACTGGTTACCCAGGAGGTGATCCTCTTTAACGATTCGGTTATTAATAACATTGCTTACGGCCATGATGAGATTGATCACAACAAGGTTGAAGCAATAGCCATGGCTGCAAATGCACACGATTTTATTATGAAGTTGCCGCAGGGTTACGACACCCTGATTGGAGAGCGTGGTGTCATACTCTCCGGTGGTCAGCGGCAGCGTCTCTCCCTGGCCCGGGCACTGCTTAAAGATGCTCCAATTCTGGTTCTGGATGAGGCAACCAGTAGTCTGGACACTGAATCGGAGCGCCTGGTTCAGCAGGCAATTGACCGTCTGATGAAGGGGCGTACCGTGATTGTTATTGCACATCGACTTTCGACCATAAGACATGCTGACCGGATTATTGTCCTGGATGACGGCAAGATTATTCAATCGGGCCAGCATGAAGAGCTTCTTAAAGAGGGCGGGCTCTACTCTGAACTTTATCATATGCAGTTTGAGTCTCAGGAAATGATGGGTGAATCCTAGCAAAACATAGACGGTTATTTTATGTAGCTGTTGATCCAGTTCCCCTCCAGAAGACCTGCATCAACAGTGATAAAGCTGTCGTAATTCCATGTTTCCATGATCGCTTCAACAATGGAGAGGCCCGCAATAATCAGGTCGGCTCTGCCCGCCTCAATGGCAGGGATAGCTTCGCGGTGCTTATGATCCATGGCCAGCAGTCTGTCCCTTAACTGATAAAAAGCAGCGCTCTCTATCTTGTAATTATTAACCTTTTTCGGATCGTAGGGAACAAGCTCCATCTGCACGGCTGCGAGGGTAGTTACCGTGCCTGCTGTACCAACCATTCTGGCAGGCACAATGCCCGGAGTTTCCTCCCAGAAGCGGCTCACTTCAGTCAGGTGACAGAGTGCGGAGTTTTTCATGGCCAGATACTCCTCAGATGAAGGGGGGTCGCTGTGCAGATGCGTCTCCACCAGTCTGACCACACCGAGCTTGCAGCTGATGGCATCTCTGATGATTTTCTCTTTTGCACGGATAAACTCCGTGCTGCCTCCACCGATGTCAAACAGCAGCATCTCTCTGGCACTCTCATCATGGAGAACAGAGGTGGCCCCCAAAAGAGACATGGATGCTTCCTCCCTGCCGTGAATGATGGAGATACCGATACCGGTTTCCCTCTGGACCAGCTTTTTAAAAGACGCACCGTTTTCAGCTTCCCTGACAGCAGCTGTTGCCACGGCATAGATATGCTCTGGCTTAACCTCATAACGGGTGATCAGATGTCTGAATTCCTTCAGCAGATCAACTGCCCGTTCCATACCAGCTTCCGAGAGCCTTCCTGATTCGTGGAGTCCCTGACCAAGCCGGGTAATCCGGTGGGCATAATCGATGGTTTCCCAGGGTTGGGTAGCCAGGGGGTCTGCAGAAGGTTGTGCAATCAATAGCCGAAGCGTGTTGGACCCAATATCAATGGATGCGTGTATCTGCCTCACAGTTTCCGGTGTGTTCTGGATAGCTCAACATAGTGTTTTGCAGAGTGCAGCAGAAAAGACTTCTCCTCATCGGTTAGTTCCCGACGTTCCCGTGCAGGACTACCGGCATAGAGGTAGCCTCTGCGAAGCACTTTTTTTTCCGGAACCAGCGAGCCGGCTGCCAGCAGACAACCCGATTCCACCACAGCCCGGTCCATGATGATTGAACCCATGCCTATCAGCGAGCCATCCTGCACTTCGCAGCCATGCAGGATCACTCTATGGCCAACCGTTACATCATTGCCAACAACGCAGGGGGTTACACCGTGACTGGTGTGTATCGTGCAGTGATCCTGAATATTGCTGCGTTCACCAATGATAATATCGTGGACATCTCCACGGAGAACGCTCTGATACCAGATGCTTGAGTCATTACCGATAGAGACTCGTCCCATGATTTCAGCCGAATCTGCTACAAAGGCCCTGTCAGCAATAGTTGGCTGCCAGTGGCGATAGCCGGAGATCATGCTGTTACTGGCACGCCCTCATTTGGAGTAGCCGTCTTTTGTGAGGCTGACTCCTTTTCACTGATTCGGGAGCAGCGACCATTGACGGCTCCTCCCTCTGCAAGGGTAATGACCCGGTATTCAACATCACCGACGATGCACCCGGTTTCACCAATCTTCAGACTGTTGCAGGAGTGAACATTACCTTTAACCAGACCATAGAGAATAAGGTTGGGAACATTTACTTCACCGGAGACCTCAGCACCTTTACTAATGATGAGCGTTCCATCTTTGGTTGAACGGACATTACCTTCAAAACGACCATCAACACGCACTGCACCTTCAAATGAAAGTTCACCGGTAAAGGAGGAGTTCACACCGATCAGAGTATCAATATGTTGATGTTCTGAAGTAGCTTCCTGGGTTTTATTTCGTTTACGCATTATTTTGGTACTCCCTCAATTAATAGCTCCATCTGTAACAGTTCTTTGCCTTTGTAGTTGAAAACAGTTGCCTGAAGCTTTTCAGGAAACCAGTCATAATCCCACGCTACGAGGCCACGCAGGAATGTATGAGTTTCTATGCGAAATGGCAACCGGGCCAGCTGTTTGTTTAGCTGCAGTGTCACTTTTTCACCCTCCGGGCTATGTGCGACCAACATGATTGAACCGGATACCCACCTTGGATAGTTGCCACCCTTCACAAGGGTAAAGTTGTAGCGAATAGCACTGTTTTCAGTCCATGATGCACTGGCTTCAAGAAGCTGAATTCCAGTGGCCTTTCGTGCCTCAAGA
>JAJRVG010000103.1 GCA_021545595.1 Zetaproteobacteria bacterium
GAAATTATGATCTGTTTTTAACTTCTACGCTGCGAAGCTCTTTGGCCAGCTTATCCAGTACGCCGTTAATAAAGCTGCGGGCTGATTCATCGGCATAGGCACGGGTCAGTTCCAGTGCCTCGTTGATGATCACGCGATAGGGGATCTCCAGACGGTTTTTCATCTCCCAGGTGGCAAGGCGAAGTACGTTAATCTCAATGGTGGCGACACTCTTCAAGCTTCGGCGCAGAGCTGGCTTGATCAGTGCATCCAGTTCATCCATATCACCGGTCACACCATAGACCAACTCCCGAAGATAGCCTTCATCCTGGCCGGAGCGCTCATCTTCATGAATTCGACCAGTTAACAGATGTGGCAGGTCTGCATTATCACTGCCACCACTATGCCACGCATAGAGGGTCTCCAGCGCCGATTCCCGGGCCTGATGGCGGTTTGGCCCTTTTCCTTTCTGGCTGCTACTCAATTTCAGCTCTCCAGTTTTTTTAGCAGGGTGGCAATTTCAACTGCCGTTAGCGCAGCTTCAGCACCTTTATGGCCATACGTTCCACCAACCCGATCCAGTGCCTGTTCTATCGTATCGACTGTCAACACGCCATTGGCAATGGCAATCGTACCACGCCTGGCAATAGCACCGATGCTGTCCATGGCAACACGGCAGACATGGTCAAAATGGGCGGTTCCGCCCTGAATGACACAGCCAAGACAGACCAGTGCATCAAAGCTGCCGGAATCTGCCATGTTTGCTGCAATGGTTGGAATTTCCAGCGCTCCCGGCACATGTACGATTGTCAGGTCGGCATCGGTGCTGCCATGCTCTTTCAGGGCGGCAACCGCTCCATCGCGAAGGGCTGCGGTGATCTTTTCATTAAAGCGGCTGACAATGATGCCGATGTGCATGCCGGTGGCATCAACACTTCCGGCCAGATGTGGTGCATCCAGACTCAATTTGTTCTCATCTGTAAATGATATGCCCCTGTATCATTTGCTTTATAGCAGTTGAAAGCGCGGTTTTCCCTTAAGTTAACCATGGTTTGGCCAGACACTATTTTTTACTGCCCTGTGGCATATCAAGCATGTGACCCATTTTATCCTGCTTGGTCTGCAGATAGGTGATATTATCTTCATGGGCCCTCACCTGTAGCTGGACACGCTCGACAACTTCGAGGCCGTAACCATCCAGGGCAATGATCTTCTTCGGATTATTGGTTAGAAGATTCAGCTTCCGCAGTCCAAGATCACGCAGAATCTGGGCACCAATACCGTAATCCCGCAGGTCGGCCTTGAAGCCGAGTTTTTTGTTGGCTTCAACCGTATCATGGCCAACATCCTGCAACTCATAGGCACGCAGTTTGTTCAGCAGACCGATCCCGCGACCCTCCTGGCGCAGATAGAGAATAACCCCTTCACCCGCCTCGGCCACCTGACGCATAGCTGCGTGAAGCTGGGAGCCGCAGTCGCAACGCCGTGATGCAAAGACATCGCCGGTCAGGCACTCGGAGTGAACGCGTACCAGGCAGGGTCTGTCGGGGTCGGGATTGCCCATCACCAGTGCCACATGCTCAGCCTGATCTACGGCATTGGTATAACCGACCATCTTGAAGTCACCAAATTCGGTCGGCAGGCGAACCTCGACCTCACGCTTGACCAGAGAGTCATTCTTCAACCGGTAACGGATTACATCGGCAATACAGCCGACCTTAAGACCATGTTTTTTTGCGAACTTCTTCAGCTCCGGCATGCGTGCCATGCTGCCGTCCTCATTCATGATCTCACAGATCACACCAGCCGGTTTCAGCCCTGCCATGCGTGCAAGGTCAATGCTTGCTTCGGTATGGCCAGCCCTGACAAGAAGACCGCCATCACGCCCAACCAGCGGGAAGATATGCCCGGGAGTATGGATGTCAGACGGCTTTGCATCGTTATCAATCGCTGTGCGGATGGTGTGGGCACGGTCAAAAGCGGAGATACCGGTGGTTACACCCTCGGCCGCCTCAATGGATACGGTAAAGTTGGTTTTGAATTTGGAGTTGGTGTTGGCGACCATCAGTGAGAGATTAAGGGCCTCTGTCTGCTGCTGATCCAGAGCCAGGCAGATCAGCCCTCGGCCATGGGTTGCCATGAAATTGATGGCCTCAGGTGTCACCCATTCGGCAGCCATGACAAGGTCACCTTCGTTTTCACGGTCTTCATCGTCGGCCAGGATAATCATCCGTCCGGCGCGCAGCTCTTCGATCAGCTCCTTACAACTGGCTAGGCTCATTAAAACTCCTGTTGATCACTGTTTTTGAAAACTCATAATACGTTCGACATAGCGGCCAAGCATATCGCTCTCAAAATTAACGCTGCTTCCCACACTCAGTTCACCAAGATTGGTGTGTGAAAGGGTATGGGGAATAAGGTTGACGGTAAAGGAGCAGCTCTCCACCTCATTCACTGTCAGACTGACGCCATTGATGGCAACAGATCCCTTTCTGACCACATACTTTGCCAGAGAGGCGGGGATTGTGAAGCGGAATATCCGGTGTTCACCAGCTTCAGCAATCTCTTCAACTTTTGCCAGCCCATCGACATGGCCGGTCACGATATGGCCGCCCAGCGGATCGCCTACGCAGAGTGCCGGCTCCAGATTGACCCTTTCACCCACATCTACATCGGAGTGACGGGTCAGGTTGAGTGTCTCCTGAGACAGAGTAGCAGAAAACTGTCCCTTTTCAGGGAATCCGGTAATAGTCAGGCAACAGCCATCAACAGCGATAGAGTCGCCTGCAGCCCATCTGGAGCTCTCCAGTGATGTGGAGAAGTGCATATGTGTCTGCTCGGGCTCTTTGTCGATGGCGACGATCTGCCCGACATCCATGATAATGCCGGTAAACATGGTGCGAATGGTAGCTGCAAACATGATCTAATTCACTGAAAGCTTTATCCGGTCTATCCTCTGCCGATGTTTGAACTCCACCCAAGACTCAATGAAGATTGCATCACCATCGGCTCATTTCCACTCTGCCGCCTGCTACTGATGAATGATTCCAGCTACCCCTGGTTTATTCTGGTACCCCGGAGAACGGGTATTCGTGATATTTTTGAGCTTTCGGAAGATGATCAACATCAGCTGCTGCGGGAATCTTCGACTTTTTCACGTATCATCAGTGACCATTTCAAAGCCGATAAAATCAACGTGGCTGCTCTTGGAAACATGGTGCCTCAGCTCCATATTCACCATATTGTCCGGTATGAGAGTGACCCGGCATGGCCGGCACCTGTCTGGGGGCATGCACCTGCAACCCCCTATTCGGAACAGGAGCTGAGTGAACTGGTTGCAACAGTGGCGGGGCTGATGCCGGACTCTTTCCACGCTTGAGCGAATGACTAACAGGCAAAGCTGCATCAACATATCTTGAAGAAACTGGAGGGAAGCAGCATTATGCGTCCCCAAAATTTAGGCGGAAAAAGGATAGGTAATCATGGCAAGAAAGTTTAATTTCAGTGCAGGCCCGGCAATGTTGCCGACTGCCGTGATGGAACGCGCGCAGCAGGAGATGCTGGAGTGGAATGGCTCCGGGATGTCCGTCATGGAGATGAGCCATCGTGGCAAAGAGTACATGTCCATTGCTACAAAAGCAGAGCAGAACCTGCGTGAGGTGATGAGTATCCCGGATAACTACAAGGTGCTCTTCCTCCAGGGTGGTGCCTCTTCCCAGTTTGCCATGATCCCGCTGAATCTGCTGGGCGGCAAAGATAGCGCGGACTACCTGAACACTGGCATGTGGTCGAAGAAGGCGATTGCCGAGGCGAAACGCTACTGCAGCGTGAATATCGCGGCAGACACCTCGGAGGGCGGTTTTACCACTGTTCCGACGCAAACTGAACTGAAACTGAACCCTGATGCAGCCTATGTTCACTATACGCCGAATGAGACCATCGGTGGCGTTGAGTTTGATTATATTCCGGAGACCGGTGGTGTTCCCCTTGTGGCGGACATGTCTTCCACGATCTTGTCACGTCCGATTGATGTTTCGAGATTCGGCATGATCTATGCCGGTGCACAGAAGAATATCGGCCCTGCCGGGCTGACGATTGTGATTATCCGTGATGATCTGCTGGGCAATGCGTCGGAGCAGACTCCGGCCATGTTCAACTACGCCATCCATGCGGAAAACGGTTCCATGTACAACACACCGGCGACCTACAGCTGGTATATGGCGGGGCTGGTCTTCGAGTGGATCAAGGAGCGGGGCGGGCTTGACGCGATGGCTGCGGTCAACAAGCGCAAGGCTGACAAACTCTACGCCGTGATTGATGACAGTGATTTTTATGGTAGTCCTGTAGCCAAAAATGGCCGCTCCTGGATGAACGTGCCATTCACGCTGGCTGATGCCGATCTGGACGGTGCCTTCCTCGCAGGTGCTGCAGAGAACGGGCTGATAACCCTGAAGGGTCATCGCTCCGTTGGCGGCATGCGTGCCAGCATCTACAATGCAATGCCGGAAGAGGGCGTGGATGCGCTGGTTGCATATATGCAGGAGTTTGAGAGTAACCAAGGCTAACAACTAAGCTACTCGATATATCAAAGCCCTCTGCGCAAGCAGGGGGCTTTTTCTTTCCCCATCCGTTGTGAAGCCTCAGTTTGTAGACTACTCTCAGCCTAAGGCGAGGAACTGGAGGGGTAAATATTGTGTCTCCCGCAACCATATTTTGGTCTAAATGTAGAGAATTAGATAAATGGGCATAGAGAAATCCCAAGGGGTTATACTAATACGGAAAGGCTACTGGCATATTTATGCGAGAAAACTTTTCTGAAACTCTGGGCTTATCCTAACCCTTATAATGAAAAGCAAGTTGAACTATGTGATTTGCTAGCTGTTTTTGAGAATCACGTGTTCATATTTTTTGATAGAGAAAGCTTGATTTTGGAAAATTCAGATAAAGACCCAATGGTGAATTGGAAACGTTGGAAGAAGAAAGTTATTGATGCTCAAATCAGAACAGCAAATGGTGCTGAAAAATACATTCGCCAAAATCGTCCAATATATTTAGATCAAGCTAAGCAAGTGCCTTTTCCCATAGATATTAAAAGAGAAGATTTGGTTGTTCACAAAATTATTGTTGCTCATGGTGCAATGGATGCCTGTAAGAGTTTCGCAGAAGAAAACGTTTATGGAAGCTTGGCCATAACATACGGCGAACAAATAGGCGATTTTCCATTTCCGTTTTTTATTGATCTCGATCGTGACAACCCAGTTCATGTGTTTGATAGTCACAATCTTCCAATTGTGTTTTCAGAGTTGGACACATTTTACGATTTCACTGCGTATTTAGATGCAAAAACTAATGCAATACAAAGATACCACTTCCTAACCTATTGTGGTGAGGAAGATTTGGTAGCTCATTATTTTATGAACTTTGATACTTCAAACAACCGTCACTTTATTGGAAGTCCAGACGAAGGAGTCATGGGGATATGCATTGGCGAAGGCGAGTGGTCAGACTTTATTGATAGGGAAGAATACAAAGCCAGAAAAGCTGCTGATAATGTGTCTTATCTTTGGGATAAGATAATTCAGAGAACATGTGAGTTCACTCTTGATGGTACAATCATGGGAGCAAGCCCATTAAGTGGAAGAAGTGCTATTCATGAAATGGCGAAGGAGCCAAGATTTCAAAGGCGAGTCCTATCAGAAGGTATAACTCAGGCGATAAGAGAATTTCCCAACACATCAAGTGACTTGGTCAGAAAGGTTACAATGCTGCATTCATTTTATAACGGAAAGGCTTACGTTTTTCTTCAGCTTAAAGCCGTCGGCTTGAGTGATACAGAGGAAGAATATAGAGAAAAAAGAAGGATCATATTGGAAATAGCCTGTGGGGCGGCTAGAAACAGATTTGATCATTTAGATACAATAATTGGCATTGCAATTGACGCACCAAAATACGTGGAAAAGAATTCAGAGGACTTTTTGCTAATGCATTGTTCCCAATGGACAGGCTCAGATAAAGAATATGGGACCCTGTAAATCCATCTGTGTAAATTCATTTAAAACTTCTCCGGCATCCGATCCGGAAACTCGATCATAAAGCGGTTAAGTGCGGTTTTCCAGTGATGAATGGGCTTGGTCCATTTCTTGGAAGCTGATTCAATAGCC